>DASZXM010000876.1:0-7501 GCA_035546415.1 Pseudonocardiaceae bacterium | reverse complement strand
CCCCCACACGGGCAAGCGGGCCGACCGCACGCCGTGACCAGAAGTGAGTCCCGCCATGACAGCTGCCGCCGCACCGCACCGCCGGGCTCGCCGCTGCGACGCGCTCGGCGGGGCCGCCCTGGCATTGGGCCTGGCCGGTGTCTGCATGGGCGGGTTCGCCGCCCGCGCCACCTGGTTCGTCGTCGTCCCGCTCGGGCTCCTCGCGATGATCCTCGGCCTGATCGACGTCAGCCGCGCCGGACATGACGCCGCCGCCAGCAGCCGCACCGCCGTCACCGCGGTGATCGCCGGCGCCGTCGCGCTCGCGCTGGGCATCTGGGGCACCGGCATGTTCCTCGGCGAGCTGGACCAGCTGTCGCACAGCCTGAGCAGCCCCACCACGACGCACACACCCGCAACCACGGGCCACCGTGACATGCCCGGCCGGGTGTGACGGAACAATGCCCCCATGACCGCCCCCATGAACGCCCCCTTGAACGACGCGGAACTGGTACCGGTGGCCGACGGCGTCCACGCCTGGGTGCAGCCGGACGGCAGCTGGTGGGTGAACAACGCCGGCGCCGTGGTGGGCGACGACGGTGTCGTGCTGATCGACACGTGTGCCACGCGGGCGCGGACCGAGCGGTTCCTCGCTGCCGTCGCCGAGGTCGGCCGGGACGCGCCGATCCGGCTCGCCGTCAACACCCACCTGCACGGCGACCACACGTACGGCAACGTCCTCCTGCCGGACGCGACCGCGATCGTCGCGCACGAGAAGACCCGGGAGGGCCTGCTCGCCGACTTCATCCTGGCCTCGACGCCACCGATCTGGTCGCCGAGGCCGGACTGGGGTGTCACCGCCATCCGGCCGCCGACGGTCGTGCTGCGCGACGAACTCACCCTGTACACCGGGACGCGCCGGATCGAGTTGCGGCACCCCGGCACCCCTGCGCACACCGAGGGCGACGTGGTGGCATGGCTGCCCGACGAGCAGGTGCTGTTCACCGGTGACCTGATCTTCAACGGGATCACGCCGCTGGTGATGATGGGCTCGCTGGCCGGCGCGCTGCGGTCGCTGGACTGGCTGGCCGGGTTCGGCGCGCGCACCGTCGTGCCGGGGCACGGGCCGCTGATCGACGCCGCCGCACTGCCGGACGTGCTCGCCGGCCTGGAGCGCTACTACCGGCTGATCGTGGACATCGCCCGGGACGGCCGGGCCGAAGGCAGGACACCGCTGGCTGCCGCACAGGCCGCCGACCTCGGCGAGTTCGCCACGTGGCCGGACGCCGAGCGGATCGTGCCGAACCTGCACCGCGAGTACGCCGACACCGGCGGCGCACCCTTCGACCTGGTGGCCGCCATGACCGACGCCGTCGCCTACCACGGCGGCCCGCTGCGCTGCGTCGCCTGACAGAGCCGCACCGCATCGCCTGAAACAACTCCGCGCACGACCCGGGCCCGACGGTGACGATCACCGCCGGGCCCGGGTCGGCCCGGTCGTCGTGCTCAGTGCGTCGGGTGCACCACGCCCGCTGAGCTGCCACCCCGGCGGTAGGGTTCACCGGCCGCGATGACCTTGCCGTGGCCGACGAACTCCAGGCCGTCGGCGACACCGATGTCGGGCGGGATGGTGATCGACGGATTGAGCGGCGACGTGTCGCTGATCGCGAAGCGCTGGCCCAGCGCCTCCAGACCCGGCGTGGTCGGCTCGTCGATGAACGCCGGTTCCGCCTGTGACGTCGCCGAGTTGCGCTGCGACGCACGCGGTGCGGCGATCGCGTCCTCCAGGCTCATGCCGAAGTCGATGCGGTTCAGCAGCACCTGCACCACCGTCGTGATGATGCTCGCGCCGCCCGGGGACCCGACCGCCAGCCACGGCCTGCCGTTCTTCAACACGATCGTCGGGGACATGCTGGAGCGCGGCCGCTTGCCGGCAGCCGGCAGGTTCGGGTCGGGCATGGTGGCCGACAGCGGCGTGAAGTCGAAGTCCGTCAGCTCGTTGTTGAGCAGGAAACCCCGGTGCGGCACGACCATTCCGCTGCCGCCGAGTTCCTCGATGGTGTTCGTGTAGGACACTACGTTGCCCCACTTGTCGGTGACGACGAAGTGGTTGGTGTTGGTGCCCTCGTCGGGCTGGCGGGCGTCGGTCGGCTGGGTGGGCCGGCAGCCGCCGGAGCCGGCGAACGGGTCACCGGGTGCGACCGGGCTGGTCAGCGCGTGGTCCGGGCTGATCAGGCAGGCCCGTTGCCTGCCGAACGACGGTGACAGCAACTGCTTGAGCGGCACGTCGACGTAGCGCGAGTCGCCGACGTAGCGGTTGCGGTCGGCGAACGCCAGCCGCGTCGCCTCCAGGTAGTGGTGCAGCGCCTGGACCCCGGTTTCCTTGCCGAGGTCGAAGTTGCTCAGGATGTTCAGCGACTCGCCGACCGTCGACCCGCCGCTGGACGACGGCGCCATGCCGTAGACGTCGTAACCGCGGTAGTTCACGTGCGTCGGCGCCTGGTACGGGGCCCGGTACCGGGCGAGGTCGGACAGCCGCATCGCACCGGGGATCGGGACCAGCGTGGCTCCGGGCACGAGCGGCAGGTGGTGGACCGTGTTGACGACGTCCGCACCGATCGAGCCGCCGTACAGCGCGCGCACGCCCTGCCGGCCGATCTGCCGGTACGTGGCGGCGAGGTCGGGGTTGCGCATCGTCGAACCGACCACCGGGAGGTCACCGCCGGGCAGGAACAGCGCGCTGGTGGAGCTGAACTGGTCGAACCGGAACGCGTTCTCCCTGGTCTGCTCGCGCAGGGTCGCCGTGACGGGGAAACCGTGGTCGGCGACCTGTTCTGCCGGTTTCAGGTCGGTGGCCAGGTTGAAGCGGCCCCACCGGTTGAGCGCCTGCTGCCAGGTCATCAGGGTTCCCGGCACGCCAACGGAAATCCCGCTCGTGACGGCTGTCGGGAAGCTGTAGGGCTTACCGGTGGACGGGTCGATGAAGAGGGTGGAGTCGTCGGCGGCGGGTGTGGTCTCCCGACCGTCGATCGTGGTGACCTGGTGTGTCCGCGCGTCGTAGTAGACGAGGTAGCCACCGCCGCCGATGCCGGCGACGTAGGGATCGGTGACACCGAGCGTCGACGCGACCGCCACGGCGGCGTCCGCTGCCGTGCCACCGGCGCGGAGCACGGCCAGCCCGGCCTCGGTGGCCTGCACGGTGTCGGACACGACGGCACCACCGGTGCCGACTGCGACCGGCTGTTTGGTCAGGGTGGGCGTGGACTCCGACGTCGCGGCGGTGGCCGGTGGCACGACGAGGGCTGACGTGACGAGCGCGATGATCGCCGCAGCGGTCCGGGATTTCGCGCGGATACGCATGTGATCCCCTCTCCGATCGAAAACACGCGCCCCTGGTTCTACTCCCGTTCGTCCCGCTGATGTCAAGGCGCTGTTAAGTCGCCGGGGCAAGACCCTACGCCGCTGGACCGGGACCGACCACGGGCCGCAGCCGGTCGGCCTCGGTGGTGATGGCCTCGGCCAGCGCGTCGGCGGCCGCCGACCGCACCGAGCCCCGGCCCATCAGGACGAATTCGATGTCCCCGAGGTCGGGCAGGGTGCCCGGTGGCAGCGGTGCCAGGCCGGGCGGCACCTGGCTCTCGGCGAACACGGCGACACCGAGGCCGGCCAGCGCCGCCGCGCGCAGGCCGTTGAGACTGCCGGTGGTGCACACCACCCGCCACGCCTGCCCGCGGCGGCGCAGCACGTCCAGCGCGATCGCCCGGGTGAGGCTCGGTGGCGGGTAGGCGATCAGCGGCACCGGCTGGCCGGTGTCCAGCGGCAGGTCGGGCGGTCCCGTCCACACCAGCGGCTCCCGCCACATCAGCCTGCCGTGCCGCTCGCCGGGATTCCGTTTGCCCAGCACCAGATCCAGTTCGCCAGCACGCAGCCGGTCACGCAGCACGCCGGACAGTTCCACCGTGAGTTCCAGGTCGACCAGCGGGTGCGTGCCGCGGAAGCGGCGCAGGATGTCGGGCAGCCTGCTGAGCACGATGTCCTCGGACGCGCCGAACCGCAGCCGGCCACGCAGTTCGGGACCGGCGAAGTAGGCCATCGCGCGCTCCTGGCCGTCCAGGATCGACCGGGCGAATCCGATCATGGCCTCCCCGTCGCCGGTCAGCTCGACCGAATGCGTGTCCCGGGCGAACAACTGCCGGCCGGTGATCTCCTCCAGTTTGCGGACGTGCTGGCTGACGGTGGACTGGCGCAGGCCCAGCCGTCGGGCCGCGCTGGTGAATCCGCGTGTCTCGGCGACCACGAGGAACGTGCGCAACAGGACCGGGTCGAACATGCTCATCACGATATGCGATGGCAGTGAGATCGGTCATCGTACTTCACACTGAACGCGACGGCACACAGAATGAGGTCATGGCCCGTCTGCTCGAACGCCTCCGGCTGGACCCGTTCGTCGTCGCCATCCTGGCGACGGTCGCGGTCGCATGCCTGCTGCCCGCCAGGGGTGCGGCGGCGAGCGTGGCGAGCACGGGGACGACGGTCGCCGTCGGCCTGCTGTTCTTCCTGTACGGTGCGCGGCTGTCCCCGGGTGAGGCGGTCGCCGGACTGCGGCACTGGCGGCTGCACGTGACCGTGCTGGCCTCCACGTTCGTGCTGTTCCCGCTGCTGGGCCTCGCCGGGCGGGTGCTGGTGCCGACCGTGCTGACACCCGCCCTGTACGCGGGTGTGCTGTTCCTGTGCGCGCTGCCGTCCACCGTGCAGTCGTCCATCGCGTTCACGTCGATCGCGAAGGGCAACGTGGCGGCCGCGATCTGCAGCGCGTCGATGTCCAGCCTGCTGGGCGTGTTCATCACGCCCGTGCTGGTGGCGCTGCTCGTCACGTCGGGCGGTGGCGGACTGTCGGCGAAGTCGTTCGTGGACATCGTGCTGGAGCTGCTGGTGCCGTTCCTGCTCGGCCAGCTCAGCCGGCGGTGGACGGCGGATTGGGTGACACGGCACAAGAAGCCGCTCGCGCTGGTCGACCGGGGGTCGATCCTGCTGGTCGTCTACACGGCGTTCAGCGAGGGTGTGGTGGCCGGGATCTGGCACCAACTGCCGCTGCCGCGGCTGGCCGCGCTCATCGGTGTGGACATCGTGCTGCTGGCGCTGGCGCTGGTGATCACATGGACGGCGGCGACCCGCCTCCGCTTCAACCGCGCCGACCGGATCACGATCGTGTTCTGCGGGTCGAAGAAGAGCCTCGCCGCCGGGCTGCCGATGGCGACGGTACTGTTCCACGGCGCCGGGACGATCGGGCTGATCGTGCTGCCGCTGATGCTGTTCCACCAGATCCAGCTGATGGTGTGCGCGGCACTCGCCCGCAAATGGGCCGTAACGGCCAATTCGCCGACGCGCGTGGTGGCCGAGGTCTCCCACTGAACGGCAAAATCGAGCATCCTTGCTGGCATCCCGCCAACACCAGGAGGATGCGATGGACACGCTGCCCACCGACGTAGTCGGGCTCGTCGACCACTGGAGCAGTGTCAAACCGGACAGCGAGGCGGTGCGCTACGGCGCACAGTCCTGGACGTGGGCGGAGCTGCGCGACCGGATCCGCCGCAACGCGGCGGCGCAGCTGGCGGCCGGCCTGAACCCGGGTGACCGTGTCGCGTTCTACGACAAGAACCACCCGGCGTGCCTGGAGACCACGATGGCGTGCGCACTCATCGGCACGGCGAACGCCGTGGTCAACTTCCGGCTCGCACCCGACGAGGTGCGGTACGTCATCAACGACGCCGAGGCGAAGGTCGTGTTCGTCGGCGCGGAGTTCCTGCCCGTCCTGGCGAAGATCCAGGACGACCTGCCGACGGTGGAGCGGGTCATCGTGGTCGGCGGCCCGACCGACGAGTACGAGGCGCTGCTGGCCGGCGTGGAACCCGTCGGCGACCTGCCGCCACAGCCGAAGGACACGCCGTTCCTGCAGCTGTACACGTCGGGCACCACGGGCTTCCCGAAAGGCGCGATGCTCACCAACGCAGGTCTGACGGCGCACGCGCTGGCGACGGCGGGCACCACGGACGTGTCACCGGACAGCGTCTCGCTGGTCGCGATGCCGCTGTTCCACGTGGGCGGGTCGTCGTGGGCGCTGGTCGGCATGTTCAACGGCGCCCGGATCGTGGTGGTGCGGGACATCGTGCCGGCGGCGCTGCTGGACGAGATCGTGGAACAGCGGGTCACGCACGCGTTCCTGGTGCCGGCGGTGTTCGGGTTCCTGATGCAGGTGCCGGACGTGGCGGAGCGGGACTACAGCGCGATCAAGGCGTTGATCTACGGGGCGTCACCGATGCCGTTGCCGTTGCTGCGCCGCAGCATGGAGGCATTCGGCGTCGACTTCTACCAGGTCTATGGCATGACGGAGGCGTCAGGCGGCGTCACCATGCTCGGCCCGGCCGAACACCGGGACATGGACCGCCCGGACCGGCTGGAATCGGCCGGCAAGGCCCTGAACGGAGTCGAACTGTCCGTCATCGACCCGGTGACCTCGGAGCGGCTGGGCCCCGGCGAGGTCGGCGAGGTCATGGTGCGCACGGCGCAACTGATGGCCGGGTACTGGCACAAACCCGACTCGATCACGGCCGACGGCTGGCTGCACAGCGGGGACGCCGGATACCTGGACGACGACGGCTACCTGTACATCTCGGACCGCATCAAGGACATGATCGTCAGCGGCGGCGAGAACGTGTACCCGGCCGAGGTCGAGCGGGTCGTGGTGGAACACCCGTCGGTCGGCGAGGTCGCGGTGATCGGCGTGCCCGACGAGACGTGGGGGGAGGTTGGGAAGGCACTCGTGGTGCCGGCGGCGGGAGAAACGGTGGACGAAGCATCGGTGCTGTCGTTCTGCCGGGAACGGCTGGCGTCGTACAAGTGCCCGAAGTCGGTCGAGGTGGTGTCGGAGCTGCCGAGGAACGCGACGGGGAAGGTGTTGAAGCGCCAACTGCGGGAGCCGTTCTGGGCCAGCCGGGAGAAGGCGATCTGAGGGGTTGGGCGGGGTGGGCCGCGGCTGGGCGGGGGTGGGCCGGGTTGGGCGGAATTGGCCGGGGTTGGGCCTGGGGTTGGGCGGCTGGACCTCGTTGGGCGGTCGACACGCCGAGGAAACGTCGCGGTGGCTGCGCGTGTCGACCGCTCGGGGAGACCAGCGGAGGGCTGCGCGGCCGCCCTGGCGGCCGCCGATCTCGCCGAACGGTCGACACGCCGAGGAAACGTCTCGATGGCTGCACGTGTCGACCGCTCAAGGAGACAGCGGACGATCGCGCGCCAGCCGACCTGCCGCGACCGACCTCGCCAAACGGTCGACACGCCGACAGGTGCCGGCATCGCCCGGGCATGTCGACTCCCCAACGAGAACTCGACACGTTCGGCGACGTGCCTCGCTGGCTGGCTTGCCGCGGCTGACCTCGCCCAGCGGTCGACACGCCGGCGGCTCGCGGGCTGGCGACGGCGGGCCGCGGCTGACGGCTGGCTGGCGGCTGACGGCTGGCCACAGCGGCTC
>DASZXM010000875.1:0-13987 GCA_035546415.1 Pseudonocardiaceae bacterium | reverse complement strand
TCGGCACGGGCGTGCGACCACGGACCGTCCGGTATCGGTGTCGCCGACAGGTCGGTCCGGACCAGGGAGATCGGTGGCCGCGGCCGGCCGGCCCGCCATGCCTGGGCCAATCCCGCGACCACATCGGCGTCTGGCCGGAGGTGACGCATCCGCCAGCCGGCCCGGTGGTCGGCCGCCGCCGCGGCTGCCAGTGCCGCGACGTCGTCCGCGACCGGTTCGTGCTGCCACGGTTCCAGGACCTCGGCCATGCCGTGCACGAACCGCCGCCCGGCGTCGGTCAGGTGGGTGTCGTCGCGGAGATTCTGCAACGTCCCCCAGGTCTGGCGGCGCCAGTACGCGAACTCGAAACCGGCCCGCCGCGCGAGGGGACCGGCCCCGTCGCGGGCGAGTGCACGCCAGAACCGGGTGACGCCCAGGAACGCATAGACGCCTTGCACCGCACCGGCGAGCGGGCGCGGATCGTCGCGCCACGGAACGTAGATCCGTTCCCGCGGGTCCTGTTCGTACAGGGGCGTCATGTGCAGCACGCCACCGAGCAGGATGTGCTGGAACTCGTGGACGAGTGTGGCGGCGAGCGACGCCGGGTCGGTCGGCCGACCGACGACCGCGCTGCCGAACGCCTCGCCCGTCGACGCGCTGGGGTTGCGGAACAGCACGTGCGGCCGGGGCACCAGGGAGTCCAACCCGACCGCGAGTTGGCCTGCGTAGTCGGGCAGACCCGTCACGAGCAGGTGCCACGCGTCGCCGAGCATGCGCCGCCACTCGTCGACCTCGGCGGTCGCCAGCCGTTCCGGCGGCACCGGTTCGTACAGTCCTCGGTAGGGGTCCACATCGTCCAGCCGGACGGAGAACCGGTGCTCGCCCGCTGTCACGTGGACCCGGCGGATACTCCACCAACCGTGCCCGTCCTCGTCCGGCCAGTCGGGCAGCCGGACCCGCTGTCGGCCGTGGGAGACCGCATAATCGCCCGGCGCGCCGCCGACCTCAGCGACGGCGAACGACGATGACTCCGGCAGCCGCGCCAGCCCGAGCGTGGGCAGGGCGGCGTTTCCGTGCCACAGTGGGATGCGGGCCTGGAAGGTGAGCCTGGCACGGATGGCCGCCGCCGCCGCGACGGCGTGGACGTGGCCGAGGTGAATCCACAGTGGACCGACTCCGTCGTGTCCGTTGCGCAGGAGCCGAATGACGTAGCCGGCCCAGGAACCGGTGTAGGGATGGGCGAGCACCCGGTCGAACGTGATCGGTGATGCGCGCTCCACCCGGGCGAGCAGGTCCCAGACGGCTTCCACCGCCGGCAACGGGCCGAACCGCTCGGGCACCTTGGCGGTCGCCTCCAGGATCGCGAAGAGCAGGAGCTTTCGCCGGCTTCGTTCGGCGATGCGCAGCCTGCGCACCATGGACCTGTTGCCCGCCATCCGCGCCAGGGCGTCGAACTCAGCCCACGGCAACCGGTGGAATGTCGTGCCGTACGGGGCAGGACCCGCCGGTCGACCGTCCATCAGTCAATCCGTTCACCCGCGGTGGACGAGGCGCTTCGGTACGGAGCTCGGAGACACCGTGTGTGCTCGACGACCCGGTGCATCGACCGGTGGAGGGATTCGTCGGTCAGTTCGCGCAGCTTGGTGAAGGGGACCCCGTCGAGGTTGATCAACTCGGATTCGATGCCCGATTCGCTAGCAGCCGAGTTCATGGTGTCGATTCCCCTCCAGCCGTTGTGTGGTCAGAGCAGGTGATTCCTCACTACATGATGTCCCACCAACAGGAGATCCGGAAGGCGTTACCGCTGACCGGTCGTGTTCAAATGGTGAGCGACCGCGTTGACGTGCGAGGACGCGATAATGGTGATGGGTCACGGAGTAATCGCCAGATGTACGCCGCCATGACGAGCGGGCGTGTGGCGTGCGAAATGCGGGGGCGACATTCGGGATCGCGGAAGCGGCAAGAAGACCGGACCCTACGGGGTGACTGGTGGGGCTGACCGGATTCGTTTGTGGTGGCGTTCGGTCAGGTCGCGGTCGGCGTCCAGGACGTCGCGGATCAGGGTGAGCTGGTCGTCGGTGTACGTGTCGAGGAGCTGGGTGCCCTCCTCGGCGAGGGGGCCGTACATCTCGCCCGCCGCTGTTCGGGCCAGGTCGGTGAGTTCCACGAAGACGCGGCGGCGGTCGCCGGCGTCGCGGACCCGGCGGACGTAGCCCTTGCGTTCCAGGCGGTCGATGAGGGTCGTCATCGCCGCCGGGGACAGGCCGCTGCGTTCGGACAGGTGGCCCGCGGACAGGGGGCCGTCGTAGAGCAGGTCCAGGTGGCGCAGGTCGGTGCGGTTGATGCCGAAGCGGTCGGCGACCGCGTCGTCCAGGGCGTCGGTCGCGCGCTGGTAGGCGCGCATGGCCGCCCCGACCGCAGCGATGAGCTGGTGACGACTCTCTTCCATCGCCGCATCTTTCTACTATCGAACCACTTGTTGTCCAAGACTTACCAACAGTGTAGTGAAGGGCTGGACAGCTCACCGACTACCAACGATCATGCGCCACTTTCCGGCCGGTGTGGCGGTCGTGGACATGTGCGGGCTCGGCGCCGGAGCGTTACGAGACTGTGTAGGGATCAACCGCTCGTCACGCCGCGTTCGAGCACCCCAGGAAACGGCTGGAGCGGCGGGTCGGGTTCGTCGGTCCGCAACTCGTGCCCGCGCGGGTCGGCTGAGCGGCAGGCTCGCCGAACCGGCATGACAAAGGCGGCGACCCGATCGGATCGCCGCCTCGCCCCGACGTACCCCCCCGACGTACCGCCCCGGCGCGTGCCCTACTTCGCCGGGCCTGCGTCCCGGAGTCCGCGGACCGTCGCCGTGCCGCCGCTGCGCAGCGCCACGACGGCGACCTGGTCGCCGTCGTGCACCGACGAGATGGCCGCCTGTTTCTTGTCCGCGCGGATCTTCGACGTGCTGTTCACGGCGTACGTGGCCGTGAAACCGTCGCCGCTGCGCACCGTCACCGACGTCGCGCTGACCGCCGTGACCTGGCCGCGCTGCACGTCGACGACCCTGTCGCCGTGCTTCGTGCCGACGGTCACCTCGCCGTGCTCGACCCTGCCCAGCCTGCCCAGCAGCCGGCGCGGGTGGTGGGCGTGTTTCGCCGCCGACGACGGGGTGCCGGACGCCGTCGCGGACGGCGCGGTCGACGATGTGGTCGGCGGCGTGCTGCCGCCGGACGCGAAGGCCACACCGCCACCGATACCGGCCAGGGCCAGCGCAGCCGTACCCGCGACCAGCACGAGCTTCGTTCGCTTCGTCATGCCACCAATGTCTCCCGCGCAGCTGAACGCCCGCTGAATCCGGCCCGTTTTCTTCAGGTTCGGATCAGCGTGGGTGCCAGCCGCCCTGCTCGTCGGCGGAGAACGTGGCCGTGGCGAGCACCTTCCCACCCGTGGACACCAGCCGTGCGCCGACGACCGTCGCGGGGTCGACCGTGATCTCGGCTCCCCAGCTGCCCTTTCCGGCCGACAGCTGGAACCTGCCCGCGGGCACCGTCGAACCGTCCTTGCGGACCAGCTGGCACGCGACGCTCGTCACGCTCGGATCGGTGGCCACGGACATGTACATCCACGGCGGGATGCCCTGGTAGGCGAACACCTGGCCGACCTGCCGGTTGTCCGACGTGTGCAGCGCGGCGAACCGGAACTCGGACTGCTCGGCCGTCGTGGTGGTGCTCATCGCGATGCCACCGATGACCCACCCGCCGACACCGAACACGAGCGCGGCTACGGCCGCGACCGCGGCGATCGGAAACCAGCGCCGCCGGGGCTGCCTCACCGGCTTGGCAGCCATACCCATCCGGGACAGGACGCGGTCCTCGAAGCCGACCGGCGGTTCGGCCGGTGGCACCAGGGTGAGCAGCCTGTCGCTGATCTGGGTGAGGGAACCGACGTACGCACGGCACCCGGCGCACTCGTTGAGATGCGCCTGCGCGGTGGCGCGCTCGTAACCGGTGAGCACGTCCAACGCGAGTTCCGGGGCTAGTTCGCGCATCTTCGCGCAGCTCAGGTCACTCATGATCGGCCCGTTTCACGCTCAGTCGAACCCTCAGTTTCTCCATCGCCGTTCTGATTCGCGTCTTCGCGGTGCCCAGCGGTATCGACTCCAGCTCCGCGATCTGTTTCGCGGTCATGCCGTAGATGCCCGCCAGCACCACCGCCCGTGCCTGTTCCCTGGGCAGGTTGTCCAGTTCCGCCCGCAGCTCCCGGGAGTCCTCGCTGGCCATCGCCCTGCGCTCCGGGGTGTCCCGGATCGCGCCGAGCATGTCGGTCAGTTCGGCCGGGTCCAGCGGCACGGGCTTGCGCGCCCGGACCACGTCGATCGCCAGGTTGTGCGCGATCGTGGTCAACCAGGTGCGTACCGAGCCGCGCCGCGAGTCGTACACCTGGGCGTGCCGCCAGGCGCGTTCGAACGTCTGCTGTGCGACGTCCTCGGCGAGCCGTTGGTCGCCCAGCACGGCCAGTGCGACACCGAACACCGTGCGCTGGAACCGGCGCACGAACGCGACGGCGATCTCGGCGTCACCGGTACCCAGCCCGGCGAGCAACGTCTCGTCGGGCAGGTCCTCGATGGGGATGCCTGTTCTGGCCACATCTGTTGATACGTCTGAGCTGGCCGTATGGATTGGTCGCCGCCGCTTTCCCGACATCGGTACCCCGTCCGTCTAGCAGTACCCGGCATTCTCGCGCCGCGACCCATCCATCGGGACGCTTCACCCGTACCTACTGGGCAGGCGGCTACAACCGGGTTGAACCACCATGGACCGGCGTCCGTGTGGACCGCGAAAAGGTGTCGGAGGAGGCGGAGATGGCCAGTCACACGTTGCGATCGGATTCCACGCGGGTGAACCTGGTGACGATGGTGGTGCTGCGGGTGGTCAGCGCCGGTCTGTTGCTCACCATGGGGTGGATCCACTACTACCTGTGGGCCTACGTGGGATTCAACACAGGCGTCGTCGGCGTGCTGTTCCTGATCAACGGAATCGTCAGCGCACTGCTGGCGCTGGCCGTGCTGTTCATGCCCGGCCGGATGCTCGGCATCACGGCGGCGCTGTCGTCGCTGTTCACCCTGGGCACCCTGGCGGCGCTGCTGGGCAGCATGTGGTTCGGCCTGTTCGGCTTCTACGAGAGTGTCCAGACGCCGTTGGTGCCCACGACGCTGGTCATCGAACCGATCGGGGTCATCGTGCTGGCCGTGCTGGCGGTCGTGGCGGCCCGGCAGGACGGGATGTGGCGGTGGCTGCCGTCGAAGCAGCAATGATCGTGTGACGCGGCCCGCTTGATCTCGATTAGATATCGATCATGCTTTCTTTCCGGCGTCCGACTGCGTTCCGTAGTCAACATGGCGTGGTCGACGGCTTAACCGGCCGTTGTCGCGACACTGCGTAGTGAGTGAATGCACAACAAAATATGCGGCCGGGTCTCCGTGACCATTCCGGATTCGGTCGGCCGGACGTCCCGCCCCGGTGGCGGGACGTTTTCGCAGGTAGTGGCCTATGTCGAGTGTCGTATACCTCGTCGGAGTGAAAGTCGTGTCCCCCAGTAGGGTTGCGACCACTCTGAGTTGATCTGCTCCCCGAGTTGAACCGTCGTTCGGGTGGGTTCTGGTTTACGGCGAAGGAGACTCATGGCTACCCGCTTCACCCTGGCGCGTGTCGGCGCCGCGGTGCTCGGCGCCGCAGCGGCGCTGACCCTGTCCGCGTTACCCGCTACGGCCGCCAACGGCTCGTCGACGACGGCCAACCCCGACCCGCACGGCGACAAGTACTCCGGCAGCGTCTGGCTGAAGGGCGACAAGCACGAGCCCACCACCCTGATCGCGCTCAAGCCCAAGGGCGGCGGGGCGGACATCCTCACCTACTGCGTGGAGATCTCGGTCAACGAGGGCGGCCCGAGCGTCGACATGGTCCAGGTCCCGTGGACCGACTACCCGGACCAGAAGGCCGACTTCAACACCAACCGCGACGAGATCAACTGGATCCTGCACAACTCCTTCCCGACGCTGAACGTCGACGACCTGAGCAAGGCCGCCGGCACGCCGACGACGCTGACCAAGCAGGAGGCCGTCGAAGGCACGCAGGCCGCGATCTGGCACGACAGCGACGGGGTCGACCTGGACACCAGCAAGAACAACGCGAACGTCGACGCGCTGTACAACTACCTCGTCGGCAACCAGCAGAAGCTGCCGCAGCCGGCGACCGACGCCTCCGTGACGATCACCAGCCCGTCCAACACGTCCACCGAGGCCGGTGGCCGGATCGGGCCGTTCGTGGTCAAGACGAACATGCAGTCGCTGCAGCTGACCGCCGACGTCCCGTCGGGTGTCACCGTCCAGGCCGTGGACAGCAGCGGCAAGGCCGTGGACGCCAACCACATCACCGACGGCACGAAGGTCTACTTCGTCACCAAGTCCGACGCCGCCGCCGGTCACGGCTCCTTCACCCTGACCGGTGACGCCCAGCTGGGCCAGCTGTTCGTCGGCAAGGACGTCTCCGACTCCATCAAGCAGGCCGGCAGGCTGACGAAGAACTGCAAGCACAGCTACCAGTCGCTGATCGTGGCGAAGTCGGTGACGGTCCCGGCGACCGCGAAGGCCAGCTGGACCGTGAAGACGGTCCCGTCGTCGAGCAGCACGCCCACCGCCTCGACGTCCCCGTCGACCACGCCGGCCCCGGTCGTCGGCGCTGCCGGTGGCACCGGCCAGCTGCCCTACACCGGTGTGAACATCCTCTGGCCGGTCGCGCTGGCGGTCGTGCTGATCGGTGGCGGCGGCGCGTTCCTGCTGCTCCAGAAGCGCCGCAAGCGCGCCTGATCGACCGATCCCGCGCCCACGAAGTAGGTTGATCCCGTGGGCGCGGGACCTCCGGCAGATCCCGAACCGCCCGGACCGCAGGTCCGGGCGGTTGTCGCGTCCAGGCCCGATCCGCGTCCGGACGACGTCCCGGCGCCCAGGTGGCTGACGTCCCTGCTGACGCCGACCAAGGCTCCGGTGGACTGGAAGCGTGCCGCCCGCGCGGCTGCCGCGCTGGGCGTGCCGATCGCCGTGGCCACCGTGTTCGGGCACATCCTGCCCGGCGCGCTCGCCGCGATCGGTGCGCTGTGCGGCACCGTCACGTCGATCTCCGGGCCGTACCGGGACCGGGCGCGGCGTAGCGGCATGGCGGTTCTGGCCGGCGCGATCGGCTTCGTCCTCGGCGGCCTGGCCGGCGAGCACGGCACGTGGACGGCCGTGCTGATCGTCGGCGTCGCCGCACTGTCGGCCGTGCTGTCGACGTCCAGCAACAACGCCTCGCTGGCCAGCCTGCAGTTGCTGATCTACGTCATCCTCGGCACCCACGAGTCCACTGTGGCCAGTCCGGCGGTGGCGGTCGGGTGGTACGCGGCGGGCGCGGGCTGGGCGCTGCTGCTGGCCATCGGCGCGTGGCCGGTGCGGGCGACGGCGCCGGAGCGCGCGTTGGTGGCCAACGTCTTCGACCGGCTCGCCGAGACGTTGAGCGTAGTCGGCACGCCGGAGGGCAAGGCCGCCCGGCACCGGCTGACCGCGTCGCTGAACAGCGCCTACGACGCGCTGCTGGCCGCGCGGTCCCGGCTGGCCGGGCGGGACCGGATCTACCGGCGCCTGTTCATCGTGCTGTCGGACCTGACCCCGGCCGTCGAGGCGACCGTGGCGCTGCTGTCGGCACGGCACCGGCCGCCGAGGTCCGTCGTGGACGCCGTCACCCGGCTCGGCGCCGCCGTGCGGGCGGACGCGCGGCCGGGTGATCTCGGGCTGCCGGACCAGGGTTCGCCCGCCGTGCTGGCGCTGGTGGCCGGGTTGCGCGCGGTCGCCGACGTGCTCACCACCGACGACCTGGACGGCCACGCGGAACGCCCGGACCGCAAGCGTCCCGGGCGCCGGGAACGCATCGAGCTGTGGTTCGACAAGTCGCTGGCCGGCCGGGTCGGCTGGCAGCACGCGGCGCGGCTGGCGGTGTGCATGGCCGTCGCCGAGGTGGTCACCGCGCTGGTGCCGCTGGAGCGGTCCTACTGGCTGCCGCTGACCGTGGCGACCGTGCTCAAACCGGACTTCGGCTCGGTGTTCGCCCGGGCGGTGCTGCGCGGCGGCGGCACGGCCCTGGGCGCCGTGTTCGGCGCGGCCGTCGTCGCGCTGAACCCGAACGGCTGGGTCGTGGTGCTGCTGGCGGGTGCGATCGCGTTCCTGCTGCCCATCACCCAGGTCCGGCACTTCGGCATGTTCAGCACGGCGCTGACGCCGCTGGTGATCATCCTGCTGGAAGTCGGCCACCACGGCGGCTGGGACCTGCTGCTGGCCCGCCTGACCGACACGGCCGTGGGCTGCGTGATCGTGCTCGTGTTCGGTTACCTGTTGTGGCCGGGCAGCCGGACCCCGAGGATCGGCGGCCGGCTCGCGGACGCCGTGGACGCCGTCGCCAACTACACCGACCTCGCGTTGCGCGCCGACCCGAAGGGCCGGTCGGTGCTGCGTCGCCGCACCTACCGGCAGCTGTCCGACCTGCGGGCCGAGCTGCAGCGCATCCTCGTCGAACCGTCAGCGGCCGGCCGCCTGGCGTCCGCGTGGTACCCGGCGATCATCGGGCTGGAACGGGTGACCGGCTCGGTGACCCGGGTGGTCGTGGACATCGACCAGGGCGACCCGGTGCCGCCGGGCGGCGAGGTGGACGCCATCGTCGCCGCGCTGCGGGACATCGCCGAGTCGGTGCGCGCGGAACGGCCGCCCGCCGAACTGCCCACGGTGGAGTGCGAGCAGCTCCGGGCGGTCATGGCGAACCTGGCCGCCGTGGTGCGCGCCCTGCGCGGCCCGGTGGAACGCGACTGAGCCTCAGCCCACCCGGACGGCGACGGCCATGCCCTGGCCGACCCCGACACAGGCCGCCGCGACGCCGATGCCGCCGCCGCGCGCCTTGAGGTGCCGGCACACGTCCACGATCACCCTCGGCATCGACGCGCCCAACGGATGTCCGTAGGCCAGCGCGCCGCCGTGCACGTTCACCAGGCTCCGGTCGATCTCCGGCAGTTCGTGCAACACCGACAGGACCATCGCGGCGAACGCCTCGTTGATCTCCCACAGCCGTACGCTGTCGAAGCCGATGTCCAGGCGGCCCAACAGCTTCCGGATGGCCGACACCGGCGCGACGGTGAACCGGTGCGGCTCGACGGCCGTCACCGCGGACCCCAGGATCTCGCCCAGGGGCTCCACGCCCAGCAGCTCGGCGACGTCCGCCGTGCCGATCAGCGCGGCCAGCGCGCCGTCGTTCAGCGGTGAGGAGTTGCCCGCCGTGACCGGGCCGGTGGACGAGAACGCCGGCTTGAGCTTGGCCAGCTTCTCCGCCGTCGTGTCCGCGCGGACCGACTCGTCCCGCTCCACCGTCGTGCCGTCGGGCAGCTGCACCGGCATCGCGAAGTCCTTGTGCACGCCGTCGGTCCACGCCGCGGCGGCCCGCTGGTGGGACTGGAGCGCGAACTCGTCCATCTCGTCGCGTCCGATGCCGAAGCCCATCGCGACGTCCTCGGCGGCCTTGCCCAGCGGCACCGTCCACTTGCCCGGCATCGCCGGGTTCACCAGCCGCCAGCCCAGCGCGGTGGACACGGCCTCCATCCGGTCGTCCAGTGCCCGCCCGGCCCGCGGTACCACGAACGGTGCCCGGCTCATGCCCTCGACGCCGCCCGCGATGACCAGGTCCGCGTCACCGGCGCCGATGGCGCGTGCCGCCTGCACGAACGCCTCACCGCCGGACGCGCACAGCCGGTTCACCGTCACGCCGGGCACGGTCGTCGGCAGGCCGGCCAGCAGGGCGACCATCCGGCCGATGTTCCGGTTCTCCTCACCGGCCCCGTTGGTGTTGCCGTAGATCACGTCGTCCACGGACGCGGGCCGCAGCCGGCCGCTGCCGTCCGGGCCGTGGCGGCGCAGCAGTTCGGTCACCGGCAGGGTCGCCAGGTCGTCCACCCGGACGCCGGACAGCCCACCCCGGTACCGGCCGAAGACGGTTCGGGCAGCGTCAATGATCAGTGCACCGGACATCAATCCATCGTGACACAGCAAACGCGTCCGGGAAGCCGCCGAGTGACGGTCGACTCACCGGCGAATGTCGGCTAGGGCCCCAGGTTGTAGCTGGTGAACGTCTCGTCGAACGCCACACCGCGGGTCGCGGCGAACGCACGCACGTCGATGGTGTGCGGCCCGGGTGCCTGTCCGGCGACGTTGAACGCGATCCGCCACTCGCCGCCCACGGCCGGTCCGTCCGTCGCGGTCGGTACGGCCACCAGTTCCGCGTTGTCCAGCCACACCTCGAACCCGGCCAGCCCGGCCAGCTGCCCGGTGACCCGCTGGCCGGCGACGGCGTCCATGCTCACGTCCAGCACGGCCCGGCCGCGCGGCAGCGTCCGGCCCGGCGGTGGCGGGTTGCCGTTGGCGTCCAGCACCCGCGCGGACAGCACGGCCAGCTGCGGCGGGATCTCGGCGATCCGCTGGCTTGTAGGTGACGTTCGCCGGGCGGGGCCGCCCGGCGAGACGTCGAGGTCCGCGGACTCGATCTCGATCGACGCCGGGTACCCGGCGGGCACGATCGCGGTCATGGTGACCTGCAGCGACCCGCGGCCGCCCAGCGTGCTCCCGGGCACCCGGGCGACCAGCGGATACCGGGTCTGCGGCAGGAACGGGGTGCCGCGCACCGCCGGTGTCGCGACGAACGTGTCACCGCCGATGGCGACCCGGAACTCCGGCGGCGAGCCGTGCACCGTCAGCGGTGCGTTCGGCGTCTTCTGCTTGGCCACCACGGTCAACAGCAGCAGCGCGCTGCCCGGCCCGGTGACCGGTCCGATGTGCGGCACGGACATCGGCCGCCGCACCGTGTCGACGGCGTCGAGCAGTGTCAGCTGCGGGGACGGTGCCGCGGGCGGGGTGCTGGTCGGCGCGCCGCCGAAGCCGATCATGCGCACGTCGAAGCGCTGCTGCGCCTGAGCCGACTTGCTGAACTCGACCAGCGCCGTCGCCTGGTTCCACGCCGGCACGACGTTCCCGCCGCCGACGTACCGGCCGTTGCGCAGCACCTGGATGCCGTCGGTGCGCAGCACGATGTCCCACCGCACCGACATGCCGACGCGGGGCCGCGCGATCGGCCGCGGCTGGGCCGTGCGCCGCGGCACCGTCGGCGTGCCGGGCGCGGCGGCCACCTGCACCGTGAGGTCGGGCTCGTTCCGCCCGGGATCGATCCCGGCGGCGATGCGCACCCGGACCGTGCCCGGCGGCAGGGCCCCGTCGACGGCCGCGACGCCGGGCGGTGTCGTGGAGATCGGGTCGTTCGGCGAGTCGGCGATCATCGAGACCGGGCCGGGCACCAGGTCGACGTCCAGCTCACCGCTCTCGCCCGGCGCGTCCGTGTCGATGGTGAACCGGCCCAGTTCGGTGGCCGACCGGTTCAGGCGCAACGGTGTCCGCGCTCGCAGCACGGCCGACGAGCGGCCGCACTCGGTGAGCAGCATCAGGCCGCCGGAGCCGCGGCTCGCCTCGGCACAGTCGCTCGCCGATGTCAGCCGCCACAGCGTCGGATCGGGCACCTGGCTGCCGGTGAAGTGGTCGACGAACGCGTCGTCGGCACCGGCGGGCGGGTCACCCTGCGGCACGGCGCCGGCCTCCCGGGCCGTGGAACGCTGGCCGAACGCGTTCACCGTCTGCACCTCGACGCCGTAGTCCTGTCCCGGTGTCAGGCCGTTGAGCTGCACGTCGGGTTCGGCGACCAGTAGCTCGTGATCCAATTCGGCGCCCGCGCCCCAGCGCACGTAGTAGCCCGCCGCGCCTGCCGGGTCCGGCGGCCCACCGGGTGCCGCGGAGTTCCACGTCACCTGGAGGCGGCGCGGCCCGGGAGTGACGACGAGCGGGCTCGGTTCGCCCGGCGCGCCGGAGCCGGGTTGCGGTGCGATCACGCCCTGCGCGACGTACGAATGGATCACGGTGGGCAGCGGTGGGGGCGGCGGTGACGCGTTCCCGCCGGGCGTGCCGCCGGACAACCGCAGCGCGGCCACCGCACCGCCCACCAGCACCAGGCCGGCGAGCACCATCGCCAACCGCCGACGATCCATTCGACGACGTTATTCCGGCCGTGCCCCGGAACAACCGATTGTTGCCGACCCGAGACTCAGCCCGGGTTGGGCACCTCGGCCAGCGCGGTCGTCCCGTCCAACCGCACCACCCGGCCGCCGCGCAGCCCGAGCTCGGCCAGCTCGGCCATGGCGTCCGGCGCGTCCAGCCGGATGACCAGCTTGTCCCGGTCCGCGGCGGCCAACCGGTCGTAGGCGCCTCGGCCGCGGTGGCCCTTGGTGATCGTCGCGCCCAGCGACCCGGTGGACGCCAGCGAGCCCCGCGCCGCACCCAACTGGCCGAGCGCGTCGTCCAGGGCGGCGAGCAGCCCGTCCCGGTTGCCCTCGCACATGGCCCGCACCAGTTCCGGCCGGCTCCCGGCGACCCGCGTGCCGTCCCGGAACGACCCGGCGGCCAGCGCCAGCGCCAGCGGACCGCCGTCGGCGCCCACCGACGCCAGCACGGCGGCCAGGAGGTGCGGGAGGTGTGACACGCGGCCCACCGCGGCGTCGTGGGCCTCGGTCGGCGTCGGTACGACGTGCGCGCCGCAGTCCAGTGCCAGCCGTGCCACGTCCGACCACAGCTCGACGTCGTCGGTGTCGTCGGTGACCACGACCCACGCGGCCCGGTGGAACAGCGTCGCCGAACCGGCCGGCCAGCCGGACACCGAGTTGCCGGCCATCGGGTGCCCGCCGACGTAGCGAGCGCTCGGCACGATCCGGCGCACGGCCTGCCCGACCGGCCGCTTCACGCTCACCACGTCGGTCAGCCGGCACCCCGGGGCCTCGTCGGCGACCGCTCGGAGCAGCTCGTCGATCGCGGGTAACGGCGCGGCCAGCACCACCAGGGCGTCGGTCGCCGCGGCACGGCGCAGCGCGTCGCGCACGGTCGGCTCGACGTCGAAACCGTCGTCGGCCGCGGCACGCTGGTCGTCCGGCGACGCGGTGGCACCCCACGCCGGTCTCCCGGCGGCCACAGCCGCCCGGAGCACGGAACCGCCGATCAGACCCAGACCGAGCACACAGACGCCTCGCACGGCGACCATCCTGACGCATCGCCGTCCGCCACCGGTAAGGGCGGCCGATTTCTATGCGAGCGCGTCCAACGCGAACGCCGCGTAGAGCGCCACGCCGTACTCCATCGCGGACTCGTCGAAGACCACCTGGTCGGAGTGGTTCGGGGCGGCGTCCGCAGGTCGCACGCCGGGCGGGCACGCGCCCAGGAACGCCAGCGCCCCGGGCACGCGCTGCAACACGTACGCGAAGTCCTCGGCGCCCATCAGCGGGTTGGCCATCGCCTCGCCGTGCCGGGCACCGAGCACCGACCGGGCCAGGTCGACCACGTGCGGTCCGACGACATCGTCGTTCACCGCCACCGGGTAGCCGCGCCGGATCGACACGTCCACCTGGCAGCCGTAGCCCGCGCCGACGTGCTCGCACACCGTGCGCAGTTCGGTGTGCACCAGCGCGCGGGTCGGTTCGGCGAGCGTGCGCACCGTGCCCTCCAGCACCGCCAGCCGGGGGATGATGTTCGTGCTCGTCCCCGCCGTGATCTTGCCCACCGTGAGCACGGCCGGTTCGGTGACGGGCACCCGTCTGGTGATCATCGTCTGCAGTGCGCCGACCATCGCGGCGGCCGCCGGCACCGGGTCGATCGCGTCGTGCGGCATGGCACCGTGCCCGCCCCGGCCGACGACCCGCACGGCGAACGTGTCCGACGACGCCATCAGCGGCCCCGGCCGGCAGGTCACCACGCCGGACGTGTTGTTCGCGGTGATGTGCAGCGCGAACGCCCGGAACACCGGTGCGTCCGCCGCCCCCAGCACACCCTCGTCGATCATCCGGCTCGCCCCGTTGTTGCCCTCCT
>DASZXM010000874.1:0-4695 GCA_035546415.1 Pseudonocardiaceae bacterium | reverse complement strand
CTGATCGCCTGGTTGGAGTCGGTACCGAGGTCGACGACGTCGATCTTGACGTTGCCGAGCCGGGCGGCCTCCTGCTTTGCGCCGTTCGCTTCGTCCACGAAGTACTGCTGGTCGCCCTGCTTCTGCAGGTAGGCGATGGTGATCGTGCCGGTCTTGTTCGAACCGCCGGCGTTGGCGGTCGCGTTGGTCGACTCCCGGCCGCTGGAGCAACTCGCCAGCGCACCGACGAGCGCGACGGCGCTGAGGCCCAGCGCGGCAAGGTGGAGTCGAGGTCCCTGCATCGTGGTGGCTCCTCTTCGGTCGGGCCCGGATACCTGCCGGCGATAGCACGGCACCGTCGGTCCGGCATCGCGGGTTTCGCCGACGTTTCGTGTCGGTGTCGTCGCTACATGATGGGAGCGGGCTAATAGGCTGTCAATAATATTTACATATTTAATCCCGCCCGGTAGGGTCCGAGCGGAAGACATCCGAACGCGATGGAGGGAGCGACTGCATGGCCGCAGACCGGTTCGTCGAGCAGGTCGCGTGGACCGGTCGACACACGAGCGCGGCCCAGGAGGGCGCTCGGTGACACAGCAGGACCAACGCCCGGACGACAGGCGTGCCGCGGCCCGGCCGTCGACCGCGCTCCGTGGACTGCACGGGCAGACCGTGGAGGTGCTCGGATCGCGCATCGTCCGCAGCGACTACCCGCCGGGAACCGCCCTGTCGCCGGAGGCGCTGGAAGCCGAACTCGGCATCAGCAAGTCGGTGCTCCGCGAGGCGCTCCGTGTGCTCGCCGCGAAGGGACTGGTCGAGTCGCGGCAGAAACGCGGCACGCTCATCACACCGCGATCGTCGTGGAATCTGCTCGACGCGGACCTGCTGCGCTGGCAGGGCGGGCAACCCGACGCCACGTTCTTCGCCAATCTCGCTGAGGTCCGCGGCGTCGTGGAACCAGCAGGTGCGCGGTTCGCGGCGGCCCGCCGGGACGAGAGCGATCTCGCCGACCTGCGCTCCGCGCTGGACCGGATGGTCGCGGCGGGCACCGACGCGGCCGCGGTCGTCGAGGCCGACCTCGCCTTCCACCGCGCGCTACTCGACGCCGCGCACAACGAACTGCTGAGCCGGATGGAGGTCGTCATCGAGGCCGGCCTGCGCGCCCGGGACGCCATCGTGCACAGCGGGGAGACCTGGCCGGACTCCGTCCCGGTGCACCGAGCCATCATCGACGCCATCCAGGCACGGGACGGGGCCGCCGCCGAGGCGGCGGTGCAAGCGCTGCTGGAGCAGGCATCCGTGGACATCGAGCAAGCCGCGCGACGTGGGAAAGGCACGTCCCGTCGATGAAGATCACCGACCTGCGCACCTACCTCGTCCCGCCGCGGTGGCTGTTCCTGCGCATCGACACCGACGAGCACATCACCGGATGGGGCGAGCCGATCGTCGAAGGCCGGGCCGAGACCGTCCGCGCCGCCGTCGCGGAGATCGGTGAATCGCTGATCGGTGAGGATCCGCTGCGCATCGAGGACCACTGGCAGCGACACACCAGAAGCGGCTTCTATCGCGGTGGACCCGTGCTCTCCAGCGCTGTCGCCGGCATCGACCAGGCGCTGTGGGACATCGCCGGCAAGGCACTGGGCGTGCCCGTCCACCAACTGCTCGGCGGTGCCGTGCGCGACCGGGTGCGCATGTACTCGTGGATCGGCGGCGACGAACCCGACGAGGTGGCCGACCAGGCACGCGAGCAGGTCGAGGCCGGCTTCACGGCGGTCAAGATGAACGGTGCCGGTGCGACGGCGGCGATCGACACAGCGGCCCACACCCGCGCCGTCATCGACCGCGTCGCGGCGGTGCGCGAGGTGATCGGACCCGACCGTGACGTCGTCGTGGACTTCCACGGCCGCATGTCGGCCGCCATGTCACGACGCACGCTGCCGCTGTTGGAACCGTTGTTCCCGCTGTTCGTCGAGGAACCCACGGTGCCGGAGAACGGCCACCAGCTGCGTGGCCTCGTCGAGTGCAGCGCGGTGCCACTGGCCACCGGCGAGCGACTGTACTCGCGGTGGGACTTCCGGGAGGTCTTCGAAGCGGGCGTCGCGGTCGTCCAACCTGACGTCTCACACGCGGGCGGCATCAGCGAGGTCCGGCGCATCGCGGCGATGGCCGAAGCCTACGGCACGTCACTGGCCCCGCACTGCCCCCTCGGGCCGATCGCACTCGCCGCCAGCCTGCAGATCGCCTTCGCGACCCCGAACCTGCTGATCCAGGAGCAGAGCGTCGGCATCCACTACAACGAGGGCAACGAGCTGCTCGACTATCTCGTGGACCCGACGCCGATGCGGTTCCGCGACGGCTATGCGTCGCTGCCGACCGGACCGGGCCTGGGGATCGAGATCGACGAACAGGCGGTGGCACGCGCGGCCGAAATCGGCCACCGCTGGCGCAACCCCGTCTGGCGCGACGCCGACGGCGCACTCACCGAATGGTGACGCCGCGACGGGTCGAGCTTCTCGGTCAGTAGCGCACGCCGATACGCCGCCACCGACGCCCACTGGTACCCGGTTCAGTGGGGTGGGCGGGCACCCGGCTGCGGTAGACGATGAACGGGCGCCACAGGTACCACAGCGGATAGCTCCAGGCGTGGACGAGTCGGGTGAACGGCCAGATCGCCAGGATCGCCCAGGACGCCGTGGCGTGGATCTGGTAGATCAACGGCGCGTGCGCGATCACGGCCACGTCCGGGTTGCCGGCGAACAGGCCACGGAACCACAGCGCCACGCTCGTCCGATAGTCGTAGCCACCGCCGAGCAGGTTGACCCCGATGGTGGGGATGATGCCCAGCACGATCACGATCGCCAGCAGGATCAACGCCACCCAGTCCACCGGGCTGGTCGTCGCCCGCACCCGGGGCACGAGGGTGCGCCGGTAGGCGAGCATGGCCACGCCGACGATCACGCCCAGCGCGGCGATGGTCCCGGCGATCGAGGAGAACCAGCGGTACGCGTTCTCCGGGATGCCGATCGCGCGGGTGAACGACTCGGGGATGAGAATCCCGATGACGTGCCCGGCGATGGCCGCGAAGGTGCCGTAGTGGAACAGGGGACTGCCCCATTTGAGCAGGACACGTTCCTGGAGTTGGGTGGAGCGACTGGTCCAGCCGAACTGGTCGTAGCGCCACCGCCACACGTGCCCGACCACGAACGTGACCAACGCCAGGTAGGGCAGGATCACCCACCACCACAGATCCCAGGCCCTCATCGGCGTCCTCGCTTCGCTGCGGGCGCCGATGAGGCTCCGGGCGCGCTGTGTTGGATGCTGCGCTCGCTCATCGGTATCCTCCCGCGATGTATTCGGGCGGCGCGAACGGTTCCAGGCCGACCTGCTCGCCCGGCGGCCCACCCTCGGCCAGAGCGCGCAGCTCATCCCGGTCACGGTCGGCCAGCTCGGGCAGCCCGACGCGGATCGCGTCGACCACCCCGGCGTAGGGCGTGCCGTACTGGCCCAACGCGTCGGCCAGCAACTCCACGCCGGCTCGGCACAGGGCGAGTACACGCTGACCGGCTTCCGGGGCGAGTGCGGCGAATTCCAGGATCAGGGGCAGGAAGTCGGGCAGTTCGTCGTCGGGTGCGGGGTGGCCGGCCCGGCGATAGGTGTGTTTGAGCGCGAGCAGTGCCATGCCGCGTTTGCGGGTGTCGCCGTAGCGGTAGTAGGTCAGGTGCAGGCTGCGGCGCCGGGTGTGGTCGAACGTGGCGACGTAGTGTGCTGCCGCGTCGGTGGGTGTCCGCGTGGCCAGCCAGTCGGTCAACCGGGCCACGGCGTCGCGCTGCGTGGTGTCCGGGATCGCCGGCAGTGCGGCGGTCACGCCGTCGAGGTGGGCGAGGATTCGATCGTCGGGGTACTGCAACAGGATCGAGGACATCCGGCACAGTAGGGGGCTCACTGCCCGCTCGGTGCGGCGTTGGCGGCGGATCATCGGGTGCCGCCTTCGCCGAACAGGTGAGTCGGTTTACCGGAACCGTTCCAGCCCAGCAGGTTGAACCGCAGCCGGCCCTCGTCGTCGCGGAACTGGCTACCGGCCCCGCTGGCGGCGAGGGTGTCCTCGGTGTGGGCACCGAGGTCGGCCACCCCGCCAGGGTAGCCGACCGAGCAGTGTTGGGCCTGTAGCCGGCCGGTGTCCTCGGCGTGCACCTTCGGGATGACGTAACGCTCGTCGTACTTGGCGATGGCCAGGATGCGGTACAGGTCCTCGACGTCCGCAGCCGTCATACCGACCGACGACAGCAGGTCGGTCGGCACGGGGTCGCCGAGTTGCTGGGCCCGCATGTGGGTGCGCAGCACGGTCAGCGTGCGCAGTGCCCGCTCCACCGGCGCCGTGTCCCCGGCGGTGAACAGGTTCGCCAGGTACCCCAGTGGGATGCGTAGCGATTCGATGGCGGCGAACACGTGGTCGGGGTCGTCGTCGTGCCGACCAGTGGCGTGCACGGCATCGGTGATCGGGGACAGCGGCGGGACGTACCAGACCATCGGCATCGTGCGGTACTCCGGGTGCAGCGGCAGCGCGACCCGGTAGGTGCTGATCAGCTCCCGTACGGGGGAGCGGCGGGCGGCGGTGATCCAGTCGTGCGCGATGCCGTCCCGTTCGGCCTGCGCCACGACCTGCGGGTCGTGCGGGTCGAGGAACACCGACAGCTGTGCCTCGTAGAGGTCCTTGTC
>DASZXM010000873.1:0-3926 GCA_035546415.1 Pseudonocardiaceae bacterium | reverse complement strand
CGTGTACGCGGAGAGCCGCACGGCCGCACCCATGATGCCGCTGCGGATGTATGGCAGCGGTGGTTTCACCGTGGCCACGGCCGTCGCCGCGCTGGTGAACATCTCGTTCTACGGCTTGCTGTTCGTGCTCAGCCTGTTCTTCCAGCGCACCTGGCACGAGTCGCCGATCGCGGCCGGCCTGGCGTTCCTGCCGATGACGGCGAGCATCATGCTGGGCAACCTGACGTCCGGCACGCTGATCCGCCGGTTCGGTGCGCGGGCGACGATCGTGGCGGCGAGCGCGCTGGCGGCGGTCGGCTACGGTGCGGCTTTTCCCACTGTGGACGGGCATTCCTACGTGTGGCTCGCGGTGCCGTTGCTGTTGGTGGGCGCGAGCGCCGGTGTGGTCGTGCCGGCCACGACGAACGCCGTGCTGTCGGCTGTGGACCCGGAGTCCGCGGGTACGGCGGCCGGCGCGTTCAACACGCTGCGCCAACTCGGTGGCATCGTGGGCGTCGCGGTCATGGGTCTGGTCGCCGGCGCCGGCACGGCCGCGGGTGTCGGCGCGTGCGTCCTGCTGGCCGGGGCCACCCAGGTGGTGAGCGTGATCCTCGCGGCGGCCGGTATTCGGGGTTCATCGTCGCGTTGACGCAGGCGACCGGAACCGGTTTACGATCATGCCATGCGCTTCGCGTTCAAGACCTCACCCCAACACGTCGAATGGTCCGACATGCTCGCCGTCTGGCGGGAGGCGGACCAGATCGAGGTGTTCGAATCCGGCTGGACCTTCGACCACTTCTACCCGATCCGCGGTGACCACAACGGCCCGTGCCTGGAGGGCTGGGTCACGTTGACGGCCCTGGCACAGGCGACCACCCGGCTGCGGCTGGGCAACCTGGTGTCCGGCATCCACTACCGCCACCCCGCGCTGCTGGCCAACATGGCGGCCACCCTCGACATCATTTCGGGTGGCCGGCTGGAGATCGGCATCGGCGCGGGCTGGAACGAGGAGGAGTCCGGCGCCTACGGCATGGAACTGGGCACCCCGGCCGAACGCAGTGACCGCTTCGAGGAAGCCTGCGAGGTGATCATCGGCCTGCTCACGCAGGAGACGACGACGTTCGACGGCAGGTTCTACCAGTTGACCGACGCCCGCTGTGAGCCCAAACCGGTGCAGCGGCCGCACCCGCCGATCTGCATCGGCGGCGGTGGCGAGAAGCGGACGCTGCGCACGACGGCCCGCTTCGCGCAGCACTGGAACTTCGTCGGTGGCACCCCGGACGAGTTCGCCCACAAGCGCGACGTGTTGCATCAGCACTGCGCCGACGTCGGCCGCGACCCCTCGGAGATCACGCTGTCCAGCCACGTCCGGATGGACGACGGGAGTGTCGGCAAAATGGCGGAGAGGGCGGCCGCGCTGGGTGACAAGGGCGTGGACCTGGCGATCGTGATCCTGCCGACGCCATTGGACCCGGCGATTCTGGAACCACTGGCCACCGCGCTGGCCCCGCTGGCCTGAGCCGGGCAGGACGGTGTGACAGCGCTAATATAATAGCGCTGTCACACTTCCCCGGGAGGGTTCGTGCTGTATCCGCTGGTCGAGCCGTACGAGCACGGGATGCTCGATGTCGGAGACGGGAACCTCGTCTACTGGGAGGCGTGCGGCAATCCGGCCGGCAAGCCCGCCGTCGTGCTGCACGGAGGTCCCGGTTCGGGCTGCACGCCCGGCCACCGGCGGTATTTCGATCCGGACCGGTACCGGGTGATCCTGTTCGATCAGCGCGGTTGTGGTCGCAGCCGGCCGCATGCCAGCGATCCCGCGACCGACATGCGCGTCAACACCACGCAGCACCTCGTCGACGACATGGAACGGCTGCGCGAACACCTCGGTGTCGACCGGTGGCTGGTGTCCGGCTCGTCGTGGGGTTCGACGCTGCTGTTGGCGTACGCGGAGCAGCACCCCGATCGCGTGTCGGAGGCCGTCATCTCCGCCGTCACCACGACGCGGCAGTCCGAGATCGACTGGCTGTACCACGGGCTGTCGCTGTTCTTCCCGCGGGAGTGGGAGCGGTTCCGTGCGCTCGTGCCCGACGGTGACCTGCTCGCCGGCTACGCCCGGCTGCTGTCCGATCCGGACCCGGCCGTCCGCGGGCGCGCGGCCGACGAGTTCCACGCGTGGGAGGACGCGACGATCTCGTTGGAACCCAACGGAGTTCCGCACGCCTACAGCGACCGGCCGCCTGCCGAAATTCTGTCCCGCGCCCGGATCTGCACGCACTACTTCGCCCACGGCGCCTTCCTGCCCGACGGCGTCCTGCTGCGAGATGCCGGCCGGCTGGCCGGCATCCCGGCCACGTTGATCCACGGCCGGTTCGACCTCGGTTCGCCGCTGCGGACCGCGTGGGAGCTGCACCGGGCGTGGCCGGGTTCGGAACTGGTGGTCGTCGACGACTCCGGGCACACCGGCACCGAGACGTTCAGCGATCGCAAACGCGCCGCCCTGGACGCCTACGCCTGACGCCGCACGGACCGCGCCGATCATATTCGTGGGCGACCGAACCATCTACCTGACAGGATCGGTCCATGCAGATCCCAGGACTGGTTCTGACCGAACACGAGTTCCAGGTACCGCTGGACCACGCGCGACCCGACGGTGAGCGGATCACCGTGTTCGCGCGGGAGGTCGCCGATCCGGAGGGCAGGGACCGACCGTTCCTGGTGTTCCTCCAGGGCGGACCGGGGATGGAGGCACCGCGGCCGACGAGCCGGCCGATGACCCCCGGGTGGCTGCCCAGGGCGTTGCAGGACTACCGGGTCCTGATGCTGGACCAGCGGGGCACCGGCCGGTCCACGCCGATCGGTTCGCTGCCCGGCATGACCCCCACCGAGCAGGCCGAGTACCTGGCCCTGTTCCGGGCCGACTCGATCGTGCGGGACGCCGAGTGCATCCGCGCCGAACTCGGTGTGGACAAGTGGAGCGTGCTGGGGCAGTCGTTCGGCGGGTTCTGCGCCATGACCTACCTGTCGCTGGCCCCGGAAGGACTGCGGGAGGCGTTGTTCACCGGGGGAGTGCCGCCCGTTCACCGGCATCCCGACGAGATCTACTCGGCGACGTACCGGACGATGCTGGAGCGCAACCGGCGCTACTACCGGCGGTATCCCGCAGACCGGGAGCGCGTGCTGGCGATCCAACGGGTGCTGGACGCGGGTGAGGTGCGACTGCCCGACGGCGACGTGCTGACGTCCCGGCGGTTCCGGCAACTCGGGAACCCGCTGGGCATGAGCGACGGCGCCGAACACCTGCACTACCTGCTGGAACGCGATCCGCGTTCCCCGGCGTTCGCCCACGACGCGGCCACCGCGTTGTTCTCGGCGCGGAATCCGCTGTACGTCGTCATCCACGAGGCGTGCTACGCCGACGGTTTCGCCACCCGCTGGTCGGCCGACCGGGTGCGGCCGGTCGAGTTCGACGACGACCCGACGCTGTTCACGGGGGAACACGTGTTCCCGTGGATGCTCGTCGACTACGGGCGGTTGGCGCCGCTGCGCGAAGCGGCCGAACTGCTGGCCGAGCGGCAGTGGCCGCGGCTGTACGACGAGGAGCGGCTGCGGTCCTG
Organism: Pseudonocardiaceae bacterium; assembly: GCA_035546415.1. Lineage (GTDB taxonomy): Bacteria > Actinomycetota > Actinomycetes > Mycobacteriales > Pseudonocardiaceae > DATEPR01. The sequence goes on along the minus strand of DASZXM010000873.1, from coordinate 330 downwards.
CGAGGTGCCGGCGGCGGCGGCGATCTACGCCGAGGACGCGTACGTGGACCGGTCGTTCTCCGAGGAGACGGCCCGCATGATCCCGACCATGCAGGCCTGGCTGACCAACGAGTACGAACACAACGGCCTACGCGCCAGCGGCAGTCACGTCCTCGACCGGCTGATCACACTGGTGAAGGGCCGCGGCTGACCACCACGGCACCGGCCCACCGTGCTGGCTCGGGCGGCGCGTTGGCCCGCCCGGCAGTGCTGTGCTGGCTGGCTGTGTTGGCTCGGCGGTTGCGCTGCCTGCCCGGCTGCGCTGGCGTGGCCGGCGCGCCGGCTCGGCCG
>DASZXM010000872.1:0-1511 GCA_035546415.1 Pseudonocardiaceae bacterium | reverse complement strand
GGCCGTCGACGGCATCCCGGTTGCGCAGCCGGGTCGGGCTGGCGTCCCGTGGCAACCGCTGCAACGCCCGTGCCGCCGTCTCGCGCTGCTCGGGGCTGGACGCCGGTGACCGGAGTGTCGCCTGCAACGCCGCCCGCCGTTCGGCGTAGCGGGCGACGACCTGGCGGCGGCGCTGCTCGGCGACGATCTTCGACTTCTTGGCCATCAGCGTTCCTCCCGGAACTCGACGTGCCGGCGCGCCACGGGGTCGAACTTGCGCAGCACCAATCGGTCCGGGTCGTTGCGGCGGTTCTTGCGGGTCACGTAGGTGTAGCCGGTCCCCGCGGTGGACCTGAGCTTGATGATCGGGCGGATCTCGTCGCGTGCCATCAGATCCGCTCACCCCGCGCCCGCAGCTGTGCCACGACGGCGTCGATGCCCTGCCGGTCGATCGTCTTGATGGCCTTGGCCGAGACCCGCAGTGTCACGAACCGGTTCTCACCGGCCAGCCAGTAGCGGCGCCGCTGCAGATTGGGCAGCCAGCGGCGGTGGGTGCGGGTGTGCGAGTGCGAGACCCGCTTGCCGTAGCCGGGTCGTCGCCCGGTCACCTGGCACACCTGTGACATGCGTCCTCACTTATTAGTAATGAAAACCGTATTCAACTAGGGTCGGATCGCACCATACAGGAAGGGAACAACCGCGGTGAACGCACATGACGTCCCGGTCGGGCTGGTGATCGTGGCCGGCCTGCCCGCCTGCCCGGTCGCGCGGGTGGCCGACACGTTCCTGGCCGGCAGGGCCGACACCGTGGCCGTGCACCACGATCTGCGTCAACTCGCCGAGGGCGTTGTCACCCGGCGGGTGCGCCGGGACGGGCGGGAGCGCGTCACGGCCGTCGAACTGGCCCACGGCTGCCTGTCCTGCACCCTGCGCGAGGACCTGCTACCCCTGCTGGCCGGACTGGCCCGCAGACCCGAGGTCCGGCGGATCGTGCTGCACCTGGACCCGGTGCTGGAACCCGAGCCGATCTGCTGGGCCATCCAGCATGTCCTGCTCACCGGCCAGATCACCGTGGCCGATCTGGTGGCGATCGAGGCGGTGATCACCGTGGTGGACACCGCGACCTGGTTGGCCGACGCGACCGGCGACGACGAGCTGGCCGACCGCGGGTTGGCCGTCACCGCCGATGACGACCGCACCCTGGCCCAGGTGGCCGTCGGGCAGGTCGCGTTCGCCGACGCCCTGGTCCTGGCCGGTGCCGCCGTACCCACCTGGACCGCGGCCGGCACGGCCGCCGTACTCGACCGGTTGGCTCCCGGCGCACCGCGCACCCACACCGAGGACCGTGACCTACCGGCGCTGCTGGCGACGATCCCGGCCGACGCCCGGCGCGGGCGTCCCGACGACCCGCACGGCCCGATCCTACGGGGACAGCCGCCCCTGGAAGCCGAGGGTGGCGTCACCCTGACCGTCTTCACCGCCCGCCGGCCGTTCCACCCGCACCGCCTGCACACGGCGATCGACGTGCTGTT
>DASZXM010000871.1:0-21536 GCA_035546415.1 Pseudonocardiaceae bacterium | reverse complement strand
CCGACGAAATCGTGGTGCGGGAATGAGCTTTGGCCTGGAATGCGTACCGCCGAAATGAACGTGCCCCCATTACTGTAGTGACGTGTGGCGCGCCGGGTCGTCGGGGGGCCGGTGGCTGCCGGCAGCTGCCCGGTACCGCGGGCCTCGATCTGGTGAACCGGTAGGCCGCGCTTCTCAGGCCGACCGCCTGCACGAGCTGTTCGGCGTTTCGGCGGAGGTCCAGCACGCCGCGCTCGCCGACACCGGTGTCGTCGCGGGCTGCCTGTTCGGCAACCTCGCCCTGGAACTGAGTTCGACGGAGGCCACCGTCCGGGCGCGCCTCCAGGAGATCTTCGACGTCCAGGTGCGGATGATCGAGGACACCCTGGCCGGCGACGGCCCGGCAGGGGACCGTGACGAGAGCCTGCACCACCTGGCGACGTCACTGGTGGCCCAACTGGAAGGCCTGGTGCTGTTCGCGAAGCGCCGCGGCGACCCGTCCGAGTTGGCGGCGCACTGGGACACGATCGCCCGGATGCTGCCGCCCACGCCTACTGAGGCAGGTTCGCTGCCGTCGCCCGCAGCCAGAACGAGACCCATGAACGCAGCGGACGCCACTGCTGGATGACGGCGCGGTAGTCGTCGTCGGTCGTGTTCTCCGGCAGGTGGTACAGCTCGCGGATCGCGGCGAGCAGGCGCGGCTCGTCGGTCGTGAGCACGTCCGGCGCGCCTGCCCCGCGGATCAGGATGAGGGCGGCGGAGAACGGTCCGATTCCGGGCAGTGTCCGGAGCGTGGCCAGCGCGTCGTCGGCGGGCACGGACCGCAGCGCCGCGGCCGTGAGCGTGCCGTCCAGCGCTGCCGCGGCCAGCGTCTGGATCCGGGCCAGCCGCACCGGGTTCACCCCGGGCAGGCCCGTGCCGTCCAGGACCGTTCGTGGGGCGGGAAAGGCGATCAGCTCCTCGCCGTCGACCACGACGGGCGTGCCGAGCCGCTCGCCGATGCGGCGTTTGACACCCGACGCGGTGCGCATGGACGTCCGTTGCGACAGCACCGCCCAGCAGGCGGCCTCCCACGGTGTCCAGAAGCACACCGGCCGCAGGCCGGTGGTGGCACGGACGAGCGGTTCCAGTACCGGGTCCCGGTCGACGATCCGGTCGACCACGGTGGCGTCCACGTCGAGGGACAGGATGCGCACCACCTGGTCGGCCGCGTCCTCGGGCACACCCTGGGGTCCGCTCACCCGGATGACCACCTGCTCGCCCCGCTGCGCCACCCGCACGCCGACCGGCCGCCAGTCGCGTTCCGCGCAGAACGCGAACCGCAGCACGGAGCCGTCGGCCGGTCGCTGCGTGACCGGCCACTCCTCCAGGAAGCCGATCGACCGCGACAGGTCGAACGCGCCGCGCGGAGTGACCTCGACCTCGAATACGTCCATGGCGCTTCAAGTTAGCACACTAATCGCGATTAGTGTGCTAACTTGAAGCGTGCACTCCCACATCGACGCGGATCGTTCACTGGGCTTCGGGCTCAAACGGCTGCAACAGGTCCTGCGGGCGCGCATGGACGCCACGCTCGCGCGCCACGGCCTGACCACTCCGCAGTACCTGGTCCTCGCCCTGCTCGCCGAGCATCCCGGCATCTCCAACTCCGAGCTGGCCCGCCGCTCGGCCGTTGCCGCACCGACGATGCTGCGCATCCTGGACGCCCTCGGCCGGGCCGGCTACGTCACCCGCGCCGAGCGCTCCCCGCAGCTGCGCACGCGCGGCACCGCACTCACCGACCGCGGCGCGCGACAGCTCGCGGCAGCGGGCGACGATGTCCAGCGGTACGAGGATCTCCTGCTGGCACAGGCCGCCCCCGAACACGTGCCGGTCATCCTGAGCTGGATGCGCGCGTGCGCCGAGGAGCTGACCGCCCGGCAGCCGTGACTTTCGCCGGAGTGGCCGGGCGACTCGCGGACGCTAACGGGGCCGCGGGACGGCCAGGCGATCCAGCCGCTGTTGCGTCGGCCAGCGAACGTCCCACACCCAACCGAACTTTTCGAACATCCAGATCATCCGGGCCGAAATGTCGATCTGGCCGCGCCGCACGCCGTGGCGGGCGCAGGTCGGGTCGGCGTGGTGGGAGTTGTGCCAGGACTCGCCGAACGACAGGATCGCCAGCGGCCAGAAGTTCGCGGCCTTGTCCCGGGACCGGAAGGGCCGGTCGCCGATCATGTGGCAGACGGAGTTGATCGACCAGGTCACGTGGTGCAGCAAGGAGATCCGCACCAGGCTGGCCCAGAAGAACGCGGTCAGCGCGCCCCACCACGACCACGTGGCCAGGCCACCGATCGCCGCGGGCAGCCCCAGGCTCAACGCCATCCACATCGGAACCCACCGGTCCACGGTCCGGATGTCCCCGTCCGCCAGCAGATCCGGCGCGAAGCGCGTCGCGTTGGTCTTGCCGCGGTCGAAGATCCACCCCAGGTGGGCGTGCCAGAAACCCTTGCCGAGCGCGACGACGCCCGGCCCGTAGCGCCACGGCGAGTGCGGATCGCCGTTGCGGTCGGAGAACGCGTGGTGCCGGCGGTGGTCGGCGACCCACTCGGTGACCTCACCCTGCATCGCCATGATGCCGGCGACGGCGAGCGCGATCCGCAGCGGACGGGCCGCCTTGAACGAGCCGTGTGTGAACAGCCGGTGCAGGCCGATCGTCACGGCGGTTCCGGTCAGTACGTAGAAACCGGTGGCCAGGCCGATGTTGAGCCAGGTGAGCCCCCAACCCCACGCCAGCGTGACGGCGGCGACCAGCGCCAGGAACGGCGTGAGGATGAAGACGTAGACGAGAACGTGCTCGGAAACCGTCCGTTGTGGACCGAACATCGGTTTCGGTCCACTGTCCGGTGTCGGCACTGCTTCGGCAACGGGTGGGTCGACCAAGGGGAAGGAGCGGCTAACCGCCATCACACTCCGAACGTGGAAGGGACGTCCTGCCGGCCGCACCGGCGGTCGCGGCCGTGGTTGTCGACGTCGAGAACGGGCCCGAGGCAGAACGGTCCGGGGCCGTGGCCGCAACTGTACTCGAACTCAGGCCCGGGGGTGGCGGCGGCCGCTGCCGGCTGCCACGATGGGTCGTCCAGCCAGCCACGGTGACCTCGTCATGGCTGCCAGGCCGACCCGGCCGATCAGGGAAGGTACCCGATGACCTTGGCCCGCCACACCAGCCCACCGGTGCCCGCGCGCATCAACCGGATCAAGGCCGCGGAGGAGGAGCGCAGTGCCGAGCGGAACGCGCGTGCGGTCATGACCGTGGCCAGCCACGCGAACGACCACGAGGACTGTTGCGAGCTGCTGGCGATGCTCGGATTGGACGCGAAACCACGCGGAACCGGATCGCATGCGGCGGATCGGGCGGGAAGCCTGTAGCCTTGTCGTTCGGTTGTCGGTCGACCTCACGGTGGGGCCGAACGGCGCCGCTAGGAGAGTTCAGCATGGCGCAAGGCAGTGTGAAGTGGTTCAACGGAGAGAAGGGCTTCGGATTCATCGCCCAGGACGGCGGTGGACCTGACGTCTTCGTGCACTTCTCGGAGATTCAGGGCACGGGCTACAAGTCCCTCGACGAAGGTCAGCGGGTCGAGTTCGAGATCGGCCAAGGACAGAAGGGACCGCAGGCCCAGGGCGTACGCGCCATCTGAGTTCTGAGGTTCGCGGCATCGTGGCGCGTTGCAGACACCGAGCCACGGTGCCGCTGTGTCGTCGTACAGCGCGCGGACTCCCACCGCCGCCCGCCGAATCGGGTGGCCGGGAGTCCGTGCGCCACGTCTTCCGTAGTTGAAACCCCTGGTCGGCCCCTGTTCTCAGCCGTCGGTGGCCGGCCGTGCCGTCGTGATCGGTTCGAGCAGCCGTCGCGGCGTGTTGATCGCGGCCGACACGGGGTCGAGCACGCCGCCGCTCGGTTCGTATCCCGGGCCGGGTTCGATCCGGATGTCGGGAACCGGGACGACCGAGGTACACCGCTCGCACCGGCCCTCGCGGTCCAGCAGGCCGCCGTCCGCGTCGTGCCGCAGGGCGCGTTTCACCCCGCCCGGTGAGTAGAACTCGTCCCCCCAGTCGATGAGCGAGCGGACGACCGGCCACAGCGCCACGCCCTTCGGCGTGAGCACGTACTCGACGTTTCCCGCGCCACTGTCGTCCCTGGTGAGCACGCCTTCCCGGACGAGCAGCCGCAGCCGGTTGGTCAGCACGGCACGCGGGATGCCCAACTGGGTGGCGAAGTCGCCGAATCGGCGCACCCCGTAGAACGCGTCCCGGACGACGAGCAGCGTCCAGCGCTCACCGAGGACCTCCAGGGCTCGCGCGAGCGAGCAGTTGCGGTCCGCGTAGGTGTTGGGGAGCGCCATGTCCCCATTCTATCCCCGTCAGTTCACTCACTGAACTGACCGTGGTACAGTCGGGCTGGTTCATTCACTGAACTGTCGCCTCGCCCCGGGCCGGTCGCAACCGGGTTCCGGCGGCGGCGTTCCGTCCAGCTTCAGGAGACCGTGCGATGTACCAGTTCCTCGTTTCCTTCACCGTGCAGCCCGAACACCACGACGACTTCCTCCGGGTGGCCAGGAAGACCGCGCGGGACTCGCTGGCCAACGAGCCGGGCTCGCGCCGGTTCGAGGTCATCGCGGACGAGGAGAACCCGGACGTCTTCTACCTGAACGAGGTCTACGCCGACGTCGACGCCTTCCGCGCGCACGCCGACGGCCCGTACTTCGGCGCGTTCTTCGCCGAGGCGGGCACCTATGCCGAGGGCCCGACGTGGCTCATGAAGGGCAGCCTCGTCGAGAACAGCGCCGCGCGAGCCTGACTCGTGAACGAGGTTGGGCGCCCTGGCCTGGTGGATCTGGTACTGGAGGCGCACGGCGGTCGCGAGCGGTGGAGTCTCGCGCGGACGGTCCGTGCCCGACTGCGCATGGTCGGTCCCCTGTGGACCGCGCTGGGACAGGAGAAGACGTTCGACGGCGTCGACGTCGCCGTCGACGTGCGGCGGCAGCGAACGGTCTTCACCGGTCCCGGCAGGCGCCTTCGCCGGGTACGGCATGTGGAACTACCTCACCCAGCCCTACCTGTTGACGCTGTCGTGCGTCCGGACGGCGGAACTGGAACCGTGGCACGCGGACGGTTCCGAGTGGCGACGGCTGCGGGTGACGTTCCCCCCGCACATCGCCACCCACAGGACCGAACAGACCTTCCACTACGACCCGCGCGGGTCCAGCGCCGGGTCGACTACGCGCCCGCCGTGCTGGGCGGCTTTCCCGCCGCGCACCACACCGAGGCGCACCGCACGGTGTCCGGCCTGGTGTTTCCGACCCACCGCTACGTGCTCCCCGTCCGGGACGGCCGTCCCGGCCCCGAGCCGATCATCGTCCTCGACCTCGACGACATCACCGTCGACTTCACCGAGCAACCGCAGCCGTTCCCAGGGGGCGAGGATGAACGTCCAGCCGTACGCGGAGAAGAAGTTCGCCGAGATCAACGGCGTGCGGATGGCGTACCTCGACGAGGGCCACGGCGATCCCATCGTGTTCCAGCACGGCAACCCGACCTCGTCCTACCTGTGGCGCAACGTCATGCCGCACCTGGCCGGGCTGGGTCGCCTGATCGCGTGCGACCTCGTCGGCATGGGTGACTCCGACAAGCTGGAGCCGTCCGGCCCGGACCGCTACTCCTACCGCGAGCAGCGGGAGTACCTGTTCGCGCTCTGGGAGCACCTGGGCATCGGCGACAACGCCGTGCTCGTCCTGCACGACTGGGGTTCGGCCCTCGGTTTCGACTGGGCGTTCCGGCATCCGGACCGGGTGGCCGGCATCGCCTACACGGAAGCGATCGTGGCGCCGATGAGCTGGCCGGACCGGCGGCCGTCGTTCCGGTCGACGTTCCAGGGCTTCCGATCGCCGACGGGCGAGTCGATGGTGCTGGAGGACAACCTGTTCGTCGAACGGGTGCTGCCCGACGCGGTGCTGCGCGACCTGAGCGACGCGGAGATGGCCGTCTACCGGGCGCCTTACCTGACGCCGGGGGAGAGCCGCAGGCCGACACTGAGCTGGCCACGCCAGCTGCCGATCGACGGCGAACCGGCCGACGTGGTCCGGATCGTCGAGGAGTACGGGCAGTGGCTGGCGACGTCCCCGGTGCCGAAGCTGTTCGTGAACGCCGAGCCCGGCGCGATCCTGACCGGGGCCCAACGCGAGTTCTGCCGGACGTGGCGCAACCAGACCGAGGTGACGGTGCCCGGTGTCCACTTCGTCCAGGAGGACAGCCCGGACCTGATCGGCGCCGCCGTCGCGGACTTCGTGCGCGGCCTGCGCTGACCCGGCTCTCGAAAACCGTTACTACGAAAGGTGTTCAGGTGTCCGACGACAGGCTGTTCCTCGTCACCGGTGCGACCGGCAAGACCGGTGGCGGCGCCATCCGGCTGCTGCTCGAACGCGGCCACCGTGCGCGGGCGTTGGTGCACCGGGCGGACGAGCGTTCCCGCGCGCTGGCCGATGCCGGAGCCGAGGTGGTGGTGGCCGACCTGCACGACCTGGACGGCGTGACCACCGCCGTGCAGGGCGTCACCGGCGCCTACTTCTGTCACCCGATCCTGCCCGGCCTGGTGGAGTCGACGGTGATCTTCGCACAGGCGGCGACCGAGGCGGGCGTCCGGTCCGTGGTCAACATGTCCCAGATCTCCGCGCGTCGTGCGGCGGGCAGCAACGCCGCCCGGCAGCACTGGCTGTGCGAGCGCCTGCTGGACCGAACCGACATGCTCACCGCGCACATCCGGCCGACGTTCTTCGCCGAGTGGCTGACGATGTGGTGGGAGATGCGGGACGGTGAGGGTCACCTCCGGCTGCCCTTCGGCGAGGGCAGGCACGCCCCGATCGCGGCCGCCGACCAGTCCCGGGTGATCGCCGCGCTTCTGGTCGACCCGGAGCCGCACGACCGTGCCGTGTACACCCTGCACGGCCCCGTCGAGCGGAACCACCACGACATCGCCGCGGCGATGGCCGGTGTCCTCGGTCACCCGGTGCACTACGAGCCGATCAGCGTCGCGGAGTTCACCGCGTCGATGCGCCAGCGGGGGGCCGACGAGCACCTCGTCCAGCACCTGGGCAACGTGGCGCTCGACTACCGGGACGGCGTGTTCGCCGGCACGAACGACGTCGTCGAGAAGGTGGGTGGACGTGCGGCGCTCTCGGTCGAACAGTTCACCCGCGACAACCGCGCCCGCTTCCGGACCAGCGGCCCGCGCTTCGTTCCCGCGCCCTGACGCGGCGGCCGGGACGGGATCAGCGGCGGGACCTGTCGCGGCTGCCCGTGAGCCGCGCCCGGGTGTCCTCGATGGTCACGTCGTGGCCGGCCGCGCAGCGCACGGCGGCGGCGACGGGTTCCCCGCAGTCGGCGTGGACGAGTTCGACACCGCCGGTCGGACCGTCCAATCCGGCGCCCCAGTTCATCAGGGCGACCACCACCGGGAACAGTGACCGCCCTCGGTCGGTCAGCACGTACTCCTGCCGGGTGCGGGAGCCGGGTTCGCGATAGGGCCGCTGTGTCATCAGGCCGTCTTCGACCAGTTGTTTGAGCCGTTTGGCCGCGACCGCCTCGCTCAACCCGGTCCGCCTGGTCAGTTCCTCGAAACGGCGGCCGCCGTAGAACGCCTCCCGGATCAGGATCATCGCCGACCGGGTGCCCACCAGTTCCAGCGCGCGCTCGATCCGGCACCAGCCCTGCGCGGTCCACGCATCGCGGTCGACGAACGGGCCGACGCGGGTGATCACCGGACGGTCGGTCGCCGCCTCCGCTCGATCGGAACGGACGTGTGTCATGGCTATCACCTTACTTGGCTAGTGAATCGCATAGTCAGACTGCTACGTTGCTGGCTATGCCTTTGGAAAGTCAGCGGGTGTCGTCCCCGCCCGGGACCCTTGGTGCCACTGCCGAAAGGCCGGCCCGCGGGCGGTGGCGGATGGTGCCCGTGGTGTGTCTCGGCGTGATGATGGCGTTCGTCAACGTCTCGTCCACGATCTCCGCCCTGCCGGCCGTGCAGACCGACCTGCACACGTCACCGAGCCAGCTGGTGTGGGTCAGCAGCGCCTACAGCCTCATCGTGGTGAGCCTGGTGATGTCCGCCGGCACGCTCGGGGATCTGGTCGGCCGCCGGGTCGTGTTCCTCGGCGGCGCGGCGGTCTTCGCCGCGAGCAGCGCGCTCGCGTTCTCCGCCCACAGCGCCGGGCTGCTCATCACGGCCCAGGCGCTCATGGGGGCCGGCGGTGCCGCGATCCTCCCCGCCAGCCTGTCGATCGTCAGCCACGCCTTCACGGACCCGCACGAACGCACCGGCGCGATCAGCGTGTGGGCGAGCTGTTCAGGACTGGGACTGGCGATCGGTCCGCTCACCGCGGGCGCCCTGTTGGACCGGTTCGGCTGGCACGCGGTGTTTCTCATCAACGTCGTCCTCGGCGTGCTGACGATCGTCCTCACGCCGCTGCTGGTGCCGGAGAGCCGGCATCCGTCCCGGCGGCTCGACCTCGCCGGGGTCGTGCTGGGCACGGTCGTCGTCGCGTCGGCCACGTACGCGATCATCGAAGGCGGCTCCGCCGGGTACACCGCGGGCCGCATCATCGCGATGTACGTGGTGTTCGTGGTGTCGCTCGCGGCGTTCGTCCGCGTCGAGCTGCGCCACCACGACCCGATGCTGGACCTTCGCCTGTTCCGGAGCCGGTCGTTCGCCGCCGTGATGGGCGTCGCGACCACCACCATGTTCGGGTTCGTCGGGGTCGCCCTGCTGAGCGTGCTCTACCTGGAACGGGTGCGGGAACTGGGAGCGCTGGCGACGGGCGTCCGGATGCTGGCCATGTTCGGCACCTACATCGTGGTCAGTGCCGTGGCCGCCCGGCTGGTCCGCCGGGTCGGGTTCGCCGCCATGCTTTCCGCGGGCCTGCTGATCATGGGTGTCGGCGCACTGCTCCTGCTGGCGACCGGCCCGGCCAGCGGATTCGGCCGGATGTGGCCCGGTCTGCTGGTCGTCGGCATCGGTTCGGGCCTGGTGGTCGCGCCGTCGACGGCCGCGTCGGTGAACAGCGTCCCGCCGCGGCAGGCCGGGATGGCCAGTGCCGCCGTCAACATGTTCCGCCAGTTGGGCAGCGTGCTGGGACCGAGCGTCCTGGGCACCATCGTCACGACACGTTTTCCGCGGAACCTCGACGACCGCCTGTCCGGCGCGCACGTGCCGGCGGGCGCGGCCGGCCGGATCGTGTCCGGAGCCGCCCACGGAGGCAGCGCCAAGGGCGTTCCCGCACCGTTGCGGGCGACGGTGGACGGCGCGGTGGCCCACGCGTTCACCGACGCCGTGCACCTGGGGCTGCTCGTGGGCGGCATCGCCCTGGTGGCCATGGCGCTGCCGACCGTGGCGTTCCTCCGTCGGACGCGGTAGCCGTCAGCCCGTTTCCACCGCGGTCCGCGCGTGGCGGAGCAGGGCGTCGACGGCGCGGTCGACGTCCGTCTCGTCGGACGCCCGGTCCGAGACCGAGATCCGCATCAGACGCTCACCGCGATACGTCGTGCCGCTGAAGAACGCCGTTCCCTCGTCCCGCACGCCGGCCATCACCCGGTCGGCGAGCCGGGCATGATCGCCGTCGGGCGCCAGCCACCGCACCAGCACCTGGTTGGACACCACGTCGTTGACGATCTCCGCCCGGCCGCTCGCGGTGAGCGCGTTGGCGAAGCGCCGGGCGAGCCGCACGGTCCGCTCGACCAACTCGGCGACACCGCGGGTCCCCAGTGACCGCAGCGTCGCGTAGACGCCGACCCCACGGGCGCGCCGGGAGAACTCCGGGTTCCAGTCCATCGGGTCCCGACCGTCCCGGCCCTGGTCGAGATAGGCGGCCCGCACGCTCATCGCCGCCCGGTGCGCCGCGGCGTTCCGGCAGATCGCGATGCCGCAGTCGTAGGCCACGTTGAGCAGTTTGTGGGCGTCGGTCGACCACGAGTCCAACCGGTCGAGCCCGGCGACGTGATCGGCCATGGCCGGGGACGCGGCGGCCAGCAGCATCACGGCCCCGTCGACGTGGACCCACGTCGGGTTCCCGGCGGCCCGGTGCCGGTCGACCACGTCGGCCACCGCGTCGAAGTCGTCGAACCCGCCGGTGTTCACGTTCCCGCATTCCAGCGTGACGATCGTCGGCCCGTGGACCGTGCGCAGTGCCTCGGCGAGCGCGTCCGGCCGGATGTCGTCCTGGTCGTCGCAGGCCACCGTCACCACGGCCCGTTCGCCCAGGCCGAGGAACCGCAGGGCACGCAACACCGTCGAGTGCGCGCCGGACTTGACGACGACCGTGATCGCCGGCGACCCGGCGAGGCCGTCGGCTTCGACGTCCCATCCCACCTGGCGCAACACGTCGTGGCGGGCGGCCGCCAGACAGGTGAAGGTGGCCATCTGGCCGCCCGTGACGAAGCCGACCGAACTGGTGGCCGGCAGGCCGAGCAGGTCGACCAGCCACTCGGCCGCGATCTCCTCGGCCACCGCGACACCGGGCGTGGTCGGGAACAGCGACGCGTTCTGGTCCCACGTGGCCAGCAGCATCTCGGCGCCGAGCGACGCGGGGTGCAGACCCCCGACGACGAAGCCGAAGTAGCGCCCGCCGGACTGGGCGACGAGGTAGGGGTCGAGGTCATCGGCGAGTTGGGCGACGACATCGGCGGGGTCCATGCCGCCGGCGGTCAGCGGGTGGTCCAGTGCCGCGCGGATCGGCGCGTGGTCGGTCGGTGGGAACACCTTGCGCTCGGGCAGCGAGTCGAGGTGCCGGAGTGCCGCGGAGGTGGCCGCGTCGACCACGGACTTCCAGTCCGACCTGAGCATGTGGGTCTCCCAACGTTCGACAGACGGAACCGATCGGTACCGTCTGTCGAAGATGGTACCGACTGGTACCGTCGTGGTGTGGCGACCGAGGCACGACGACGTCTGCTGGCGACGGCGGCGGAGCTGTTCTACACGGAAGGCATCCGCGCGGTCGGCGTCGAACGCCTCCTGGCGGAGTCCGGTGTCGGCCGGGCGTCGTTCTACCGGCACTTCGACAGCAAGGACGACCTGGTGGTCGCCGTGCTGCGGCACCGCGACACCACGTGGCGGGAATGGCTGGCCGCACGGGTGGACGCGCTCGCGGACACGCCGGCGGACAAGCCGCTCGCGGTGTTCGACGCGCTTGAGGAACGGTTCGCCGCACAGGACTTCCGGGGCTGCCCGTTCATCAACACCATCGTGGAGATGGCGGACCCGACCAGCACGGCCCACCAGGTGGCCAACGAACACAAGAGGGCGGTCATCGACTACCTGGTCGGCCTGCTGCGCGAGGCGGGCTACTCGACGGCCCGGCCGACGGCCCAGGCGCTGCACATGCTGATGGAGGGCGCGGTGGTCACAGCGGTCCGCGAACGAACGACGGATCCGGCCCGCAACGCCAAGGAATCCGCCGCGATCCTGCTCGCGGCGGCCGGCGCGCCGCGCTCAGCCGGCGTTTGAGGGCTTGTGGCGCACGGGTGGGCGGCGGCTGGCGTGCCTCGGCTGGCCGGCGCCTGAACGTTGCGGCGCATGGGTCGGCGCCCGGCCGGCGCGATCCGCCCGGCCGGCGCCTGGGGGCGTGTGGCGCACGGGTCGGCGGTGGCCGGCGCGCCCCGGCCTGGTGTTCGAGGGCTGGTGGCGTGCGGGTTGGCGGTGGTTGGTGCGTCCCGGTCGGCGCCCGCCGGCGGCGACAGCCGGATCACCCGGTGCGCTTTCGCGGACGAGTCGCGTGACCGGGCGCGGTGGCTCAGGCCGTGGCGCTGCGGACCGCCAGGGGGTCGCGCGGTGCCTCCGCCTTCGCCTCGATCATGCGTTCGCCCAGTTCCTGCAGGCGCTTGCGGCCCATCGCCGCCCGCACCTGAGGGAACCATTCGTCCTCCTCTTCCTCGACGTGGTGGCGGACGTTCTCGATCAGCACCGTGACCTTGGCGTCGAACGTCTCCGCGTCCGGCGGCAGGTCGGTCAGCTCGGACAGCAGCCACACCACGACGTGGTGTTCCTCGACGCTTTCCAGCACGTGGTCCTTGGTCTCGGGAACGGCTTCGCGCGCGGCCGGGTAGAAGATCGTCTCCTCGATGAACGCGTGCACCGTCAGCTCCTCGATGATGGAGTCGACCAGTTGGCGCTTGGTCACCAGCGCGTTGTCACCTGCCCGCTCGAACTTCTTGAACAGCTGCTCGACCGTTTTGTGGTCGTTCTTCAGCAGCACGATCGCGTCAGTGGACACAGTGTTCTCCGTTCTCCGGCCGGCGGCCTCCCGACATATCCGGGCGACGAGTAGCCAGACGGGAGACGAACCAAACACACCGCCCGCCCGCACGTGTGTCGTGTCCCGCGACGGGGTATTCACCGGCCACTGTTGATCGTGGAGGTGTGCCCGTGGTCTGCTGCCGATCGTCCGTCCGGTAGGGGGTGACCGATGACCGCGTTCGACACACCGGCCCCCCACCGCCGGGCGACGCCTGCCGCGATCGTCGGCACCGCGACCCTGCTCGTGCTCCTGGTGGCCGGCCTGCTGTGGGCGAAGTGGATCCCCTACAGCCACAAGGCACACGGCCTGAGCGTGACGCACACCTGGTCCGGTGTCTCGGTCTTCTCCTCGGCCGGTGCCCCCGGCGCCGCACCGACGTGGCGCGGGGCGTGGGACTTCACCGTGGCGTACGGGCGATCGGTGTGGCAGGCGGCGCTGGTCGGGCTGATCGTCGGCGCGGCCGTCGACGCGTTGCTGCCGAAGGCGTGGCTGTCGCGGCTGCTCGACCGCGGCTCGTCGTTCGGCAACGCCGCCGCGGGTGGTGTCGCGGCACTGCCCAGCCTGATGTGCACGTGCTGCACCGCACCGGTCGCCGTGGGGCTGCGCCGCCGCGGCACCTCGGTGGAGGCGGCCGTGTCCTACTGGCTGGGCAACCCGGTGCTGAACCCGGCCGTACTGGTGTTCCTGTTCCTCGTCGGACCGTGGCAGCTGGGCGCCGTGCGCATCGTCGTCGGTGTGCTGCTGGTCTTCGTCGCCGTGCCGGTGGCCGTGCGGCTGGTGAGCGGCGGAACGAATCCCGCACCCGGAACGGCGGTGCCCGCCGGGGACGTGCCGGACGACGCGCGGAGTGTCGCCGAACTGCCCGGTCGCTACCTGCGCTCCCTGGCGCGCCTGGCCGTGGTGATGGTGCCCGAGTACGCGGTGGTCGTGCTGCTCGTCGGGCTGGTCAGCGGCTGGCTGTCCGACTTCGCCGGCATCGACCAGCGGCTGGGCGTAGTGGCGGTGCTCGTCTGTGCCGTCGTGGGCACCGCGCTGGTCGTGCCGACCGGTGGCGAGATCCCCGTCGTGCTGGCCCTGGGCGCTGCCGGTGTCGGACTCGGGAGCGTCGGCGCGCTGCTGATCACCCTGCCGGCACTGAGCCTGCCCTCGATGGTGATGGTGGGCCGCGCACTGGGCTGGCGCGTCACGCTCGCCGCGGCAGGCGTCGTCGTGGTCGGCGGAGTGCTGGCCGGATTGCTGCTGTGGTCAGCCCGATGAGGGCGGTTCGCCTCGGCCGCTGATCGCGATGTTCCGGCGGTAGGGATCGGGCAGGTCCACGGCGAGGAGCTCGTGCAGACGGCGCATGTCGGCGTGATCCTTCTCCGACGGCTCGTAGCCGAGGTGACACAGCACCTGCGTCCGCGCGTCGACACAGCGGACCGGACGACCGGCGACGATACCCGGCACGGGTGCCGGGTAGTGGAAGGTCGTCCCGTCCGGCAGGTGCTGGTCCCCGCCGCCGTCCGGCGTGGGCGTGACCGGATGCAGGTCGATCTCCCGGCCGCCGTCGTCCGCGACGGCCAGCGCGGTGGGCAGCCAGTCCCGCAGCACCCGGCCGAAGCCGGCGTTCGCCAGCGCGGAGCGAACCACGTCGACGTCGTCGGCGTGGACGACCAGATCGAGATCGGAGTGCCGGCGGTGGGCCGTGCCCAGGAGGGCGTCCACGCCCCAGCCGCCGTCCACCCACGTCCGGGCGCCCGCGTCGGCCAACAGCGCCAGGATCTCCAGGACGTCGGCCGAGGTCATCACAGCACCACCCTCGCAGACGTGGGTGCGGTCTCGGTCGGCGGCCACATCAGCAGCGTCATCAAGACGCAGTTCGCGTGATCGGGGTCCGGCCGGCGGTCGCAGCCACACACCGCCGGCCGGAACGCGGATCGGGACGGGGAGATCCGATGACGAGTGCGCCCAGTGCACCGGCACCGAGCCTGCCGCTGCGGGCCAACCGCGACTTCCGGCTGATCTGGGTCGGCGGGCTGCTGGCCGGGTTCGGCTCCCAGGTGGCCACGCTCGCCCTGCCGCTGCTGGTGCTGGCCGACACCGGATCGCCGACCGAGGCCGGCCTGGTCTCGTCGGTGTCCCTGACCACACTGTTGATCGCGATGCTGCCGGGCGGCGCGGTCGCCGACACGGTGGAGCGCCGCCGGTTGATGGTGTGGTGCGAGTTCGGGTCGCTGCTGGCCTCGGCGGCGCTGTCCGTCGCGGTGTTGGCCGGCCATCCGGCGCTCGCGCTGATCATGCTGGTCACCGTGGCGGGCGCGGTGTTGGGCAGCCTGTTCGGCCCGGCGTCCAGCGCGCTGCTGCGGGCCGCGGTCCCGGAGGCGCAGCTGGGTGCGGCGGTGTCCCGACTCCAGGCGCGGTCGGCCACCGCCCGGCTGGCCGGACCGCTGGTCGGCGGCGCACTGTTCGGCGTCGGGCACGCGCTGCCGTTCTTCGTCGAGACGATCGGCCTGGGCAGCTCGGTGCTGTGCCTGCTCGCGGTCCGCGCCCGAGCGGTGCCGGGCGAGCGGCAGGCCAAGGCGTTCACGGTGCGACATGTGTCGGCGGGCCTGGTCTTCATCCTGCACCAGCCCTACCTGCGCACCACACTGGCGGTGTTCGGCTTCGGCATGAACGCGGCCTTCGGCGGCATCGTGCTGGCCGCCATCGCGAGTTCCGCGCTGGCCGACCCGTCCGGCCGCTCCAGCGGAGTGTTCGCAACGATGGCCGCGGCCGGAATGTTGGCCGGCGCGCTGCTGGCCCCGAAGACCCGCGCGCACCAGCGACCGAGAGCGGCGGTGCTGCTGTCCTGCTGGGCGTGTGCGTGCACCGCACCGGCACTGGCGTTCGTGCCCGGCGGCGCGGCCATGGGCGCGGTACTGGCCCCGTGCCTCCTGGTCGCAGCGGTCGGGAACGTGGCGTTCATGACCATGATGGTCCTGGTGACACCCCAGGACCTGATCGGCCGCGTCCAGAGCGCGGCCGGAGTCATCTCCATGATCGCGCAACCCATCGGCCCACTGGCCGGCGGCCTCCTGCTGAACCTGGTCGGCCAACGAGCGACGTTCCTGGTCCTCGGCGCGGTCCTGGTCACGGCCGCCGTGGTGGCGACGATCGCACCCGGCCTCCGCACGGCACCGACCCCGGCGGCCGACTGAGGACGGCTCGCAACTACTGCGCTCCGGCGCGGCGTCCTGCTGGCCCGGCGGAGACGGTCGCCGAGCCGACGCCGGCGCGCCCCGCGGCGGACGCCAGATCGCGTTGGTACCAGGTGCCCGGCTTGCCGCCCAGGTCGGCCGGATCGGCCGGGCCGACGGGGACGAACCCGGCTTTCGTGAGCACCTTCCGGGACGCGGCGTTCTGGTCGGCGGCGGCCGCCCGCAGTGTGCGCAGGCCGTACCGTTCCGCCGCCAGGTGGCACAGTTC
Organism: Pseudonocardiaceae bacterium; assembly: GCA_035546415.1. Taxonomy (GTDB): domain Bacteria; phylum Actinomycetota; class Actinomycetes; order Mycobacteriales; family Pseudonocardiaceae; genus DATEPR01. Next base: position 5,790 of record DASZXM010000871.1, on the reverse strand, counting down.
CCGGACGGTCGCGGTCGCCACGCCACGGCCGGCCACCTGCTCCGCGACCCGGTAGCCGAGTTCCGCCGTGTCGCCCTCGATGCGGGCCAGGTTGAACCGGCCGAGCACCGAGCCGTCCTCGGCGACGAGCGCGTGGCAGGCACGCACGCCGGATTCCTGTTCGGCCAGCAACTCGGCGTAGTGCTCGGCGAACCGGTCGAAGAAGTCGTCGCCGCGGTCGGTGATGGAGGCGGCGAAGTAGGCGCGGTTGGCCACCTCGAAGGCCAGGATCGCCGGGGCATGACCGGCGTGCAGCCGTTCCAGTTCGGGCATTTGCCTGACCCTACCCAGCGGATGTGCGGAGATCACCGGATTTTCCGCGGGCAGCGTCGCCGGTCCGCCGGGGCGGGTGCGCGGCCGGCATCGGCCCGATCAGGCCGGCAGTGTGGCGAGTGCGCGTTGGCGGGCCAGTTCCACCGCGGCTGTCAGTGAGGTGATGTCGTAGGCGCCTTGGTGGCGGCGGCCGTTGATGAAGAACGTCGGTGTGCCGGACACGCCGCTGAGATCGGCGGAGTCCACGTCCTCCGCGATACGCGTGGCGTCCCGGTGGCGTTCCAGGTCGCGGCGGAAGGTGTCGACGTCCAGGCCGATGTCGGTCGCGTAACCGAGCACGTCGCGCATGGTCAGCGCTCCCTGGTGTTGCAGCAGCAGGTCGTGCATCGGCCAGAACCGCTCCTGCCGCGCGGCCGCCTCCGCCGCCTCGGCGGCGAGCTGGGCATGCGGGTGGACGTCGGTCAGTGGCAGGTGCCGCCACACGTACCGCACGTCCACCTCGCTGCCCAGCAGTTCGCGCACGACCGTCTCCGCCAACCCGCAGTACGGGCACTCGAAGTCGCCGTACTCCACGAGCGTCACCAGTGCCCGCTCCGGCCCGCGGATGTGGTCGTGCCGGGGATCGACCGCGACGGCCAGGTCGGTCAGCGGCTCCGCGGTGCCCAGCAGCGCCCTGGTGCGCCGGACCGCCGGCAGCAGGCCCAGCAGGCCGGACACCGCCCAGCTCAGCCCGAACGCCACGACCAGCGTGGCCACGATGCCGATCCGGGCCTGGTCCAGTTGCTCACCCTGGAAGGCCAGCGACGCGATCAGCAGCGACACCGTGAACGCGGCTCCCGCGATCGTGCCACCCACGGCCATACCGCCCCAGCCGACGTGGGCTTCCAGCCGGCCGCCGGACAGCGTGCGTGCGGCGGTCATCGAGCCCACGACGCCGACCGCCTTGCCCACCACGCAGCCGACCAGGATGCCCAGCGTGATCGGCGAGGTGAACGCGGTGGCCAGTTCGTGGCCGGTGAGGGGGATGCCGGCGTTGGCCAGCGCGAACAGCGGCACGATCCCGTAGCTGACCCAGGGCAGGAACCGCTGCTCCAGCCGCTCGTTCGGGGAGATCGCCGCGGCCAGTCCCTGCACCGCCGACCGCTGCAGTTCCGGTGTGGGCTGTTCGCGGAACAGGCGGACCAGTCCGGTGGCACGCTCCAGGTCCGCCCGGGACGCCGGGTAGGCGAGGACGAGGGCACCCACCGCCAACCCGGTGACCACGGGGTCGACGCCGGCCGCGTGCAGGCCGATCCACACCACCACGGCCAGCACCGCGCAGACGATCCCGTTGCGCACACCCGCGATGCGCACCACGACGATGGCCAACAGCCCGCCGATCGCGACGAACAGCGGCACCGGGTGGATCTGCCGGCTGTAGACGACGGCGATGACGACCAGTGAGACCAGGTCGTCGACCACCGAGATGGACAGCAGGAACGCCCGCAGCGCGGCGGGCAGCCGGGTGCCGAACAGGGCGAGGATGCCCAGCGCGAACGCCGTGTCGGTGGACATGGCCGTGCCCCAGCCGTGCACGGTGCCGTGCCCGGCGTTGAACGCGACGTAGATCAGCGCGGGCACGATCATGCTGCTCAGCCCGGCGATCGCGCTGAGCACCGCCCATCGCCGGTCGCGCAGTTCGCCCATGTCGAACTCCCGGCGGGCTTCCAGGCCGACGACGAAGAAGAACAGGCTCATCAGGCCCGCGTTGACCCATTCGTGCAGGTCGAGGGACAGCTGGTGGGAGCCGAGTCCGATGGACAGGTGGGTCTGCCAGACGGCGTCGTAGGCGTGCCGGTCGATGTTGGCCCAGACCAGGGCGACCACGGTCGCGGCGAGCAGCAGCGACGCGCTGCCGGCCTCGGTCTGGACGAATCCGTGCCAGCGCCCGCTGCGGTGGGTGGTCCTGCTCAGACTGATGGAGTCCGGGCCGTTCTCGCTCATGGGGCCCGATTATCGCTGGTCGGCCCGTGTCGGTGGGCGGCCGTGTCGGTGGGCGGCCGTGTCGGTCGGCCCCTGTCAGTCGGTGGCCCTGTCAGTCGTCGGCGCTGTCAGTCGTCGGCCACCGGCCGCGGGCCGCGATCGTCGGTCATCCCGACGGCGATCAACAGCACACCCGCCACGAGCACCGTCACGACGAGAACGGCGACCCCGGCCGCGACCAGGCCACCCGTGTGGGTCAGGCTGCCGGCCACCAGGCCGGCCGCACCGGTCAGCCCACCCAACAGCCAGAACAGGCACGTCCGGACCGGCAGGCCGGGCCCGATGTGCCTCGTCGTCAGCTTTCCGGCGAGCCGGACCAGCCGCCGATCCCCGGCGAGGTCGCGTTCGATGCGCCGCCACCGGTCCTGTTCGTCCCCGGACAACACGACGCCGTTCCTCCGCTCGCGGAGACATCACCGACACGACCACCATGGGCACGGCGCACCGAACTTGTCAACCGACCGCCGACGCGTCGGCGTCAGATGGCTGTGGGGGTGAAACGGCGCAGCCGCAGGCTGTTGCTGACCACGAACACGCTGGAGAACGCCATCGCGATCCCGGCGATCATCGGGTTCAGCAGGCCGAGGGCGGCCAGCGGGAGCGCGGCGACGTTGTAGGCGAACGCCCAGAACAGGTTGCCCTTGATCGTGCCGAGAGTGCGGCGGGCCAACAGGATCGCGTCGACGGCGGCCCGCAGGTCGCCGCGGACCAGGGTGAGGTCGCCGGCCTCGATCGCCACGTCGGTGCCGGTGCCCATGGCCAGGCCGAGGTCGGCCTGGGCGAGCGCGGCCGCGTCGTTGACCCCGTCGCCGACCATCGCCACCACCCGGCCCTGCGCCTGGAGTTGCCTGATCACGTCGACCTTGCCGGCGGGCAGTACCTCGGCGACGACCTCGTCGATGCCCACCTGGGCGGCGACCGTGTCGGCCGCGGCGGTGTTGTCGCCGGTCAGCAGCACCGGCCGCAACCCCAGCGCCCGCAGCCGCGCGACCGCCGCCACGGACGTGGGCTTCAGCGTGTCGGCGACGACCAGTACGGCACGGGCCCGGCCGTCCCAGGCGACCACGACCGGCGTGCGGCCGGCCTGTTCGGCGTCCCGGTGGGCGTCGGCGAGATCGGCGGGCAGGGTGATGTTCCGCTCCGCCAGCAGCCGCACCCGGCCGACCAGTACGGCGTGCCCGGCCACGACACCCCGCACGCCCAGGCCGTCGACGGCGGTGAAGTCGCCGACCGGCGGCAGCGAACCGGTACGGTCGGCGGCGGCCGACGCGATGGCCCGGGCGATCGGGTGCGCTGATGCGTGCTCCACGGCCCCGGCCAGGCGCAGCGCCTCGTCCGCCGCCACCCCGTGCGTGGTGTGCACCGCGTGCAGGCTCATCCGCCCGGTCGTCACGGTGCCGGTCTTGTCCAGCACCACGGTGTCGACGCGGCGGGTGGACTCCAGCACCTCGGGTCCTTTGATCAGAATGCCGAGTTGGGCACCGCGGCCGGTGCCCACGAGCAGCGCCGTCGGCGTGGCCAGGCCGAGCGCACAGGGGCACGCGATGATCAGCACCGCGACGGCGGCGGTGAACGCGGCGGCGGTGTCCGCGCCGGAGACCAGCCAGGCCACCAGCGTGCCGATCGCCAGCGCGATCACGACCGGGACGAACACCGCGGACACGCGGTCGGCCAGCCGTTGTACCGCCGCCTTGCCGCTCTGCGCGTCGGCCACCAGCCTCGCCATCTGGGCCAGTTGGGTGTCCGCCCCGACCCGGGTGGCGCGCACCACCAGTCGGCCGCCGGCGTTGACGGTGGCGCCGACGACGGCGTCACCGACGCCGACCTCGACGGGCACGGACTCACCGGTGAGCATGCTCGCGTCCACTGCGGACGCTCCGTCCTCGACGACACCGTCGGTGGCGATCTTCTCGCCGGGCCGGACCACGAAACGGTCGTCGACGGTCAACCGGTCGACCGGGACGCGGACCTCGATGCCGTCGCGCAGCACGGCGACGTCCTTGGCGCCCAGGTCGAGCAGGGCGCGCAGCGCGGCCCCGGAACGGCGCTTGGCGCGGGCTTCGAAGTAACGGCCGGCCAGGATCGCCGCCGTCACCCCGGCCGCGACCTCCAGGTAGATGGAGTCGGTGCGCGAACCCCGGGCGAGCAGCGCGAAGCCGTCGTGCATGCCGGTGTCACCGGCGCCGCCGAGGAACAGCGCGTACAGCGACCACCCGAACGCCGCGGTCACCCCCACGGAGATCAGCGTGTCCATGGTGGCGGCGCCGTGCCGCAGGTTCGTCCAGGCCGCCCGGTGGAACGGCCACGCCCCCCAGACGACGACGGGAGCGGCCAGGGTCAGCGACAGCCACTGCCAGTCCCGGAACTGGAGCGCCGGCACCATGGCCAGCAGGATCACCGGCACGGCGAGGGCGACCGAGCCCAGCAGGCGCTGCCGCAGGCCGGCCAGCGCCCGGTCGGCCTCGGACTCGGTGGGCGCCGGTCCGCCGGCCGGCTGCGCCGGGCCTGGTGGCCGCGGGAGCGTCGCGGTGTAGCCAGCGGCCTCCACCGCCGCGACCAGGCTGTCGGCCGGCAGGTCGCCGGGGTAGGTCACGGTGGCGTGCTCGGTGGCGAAGTTGACCGTGGCGGTGACGCCGTCGAGCTTGTTCAGCTTGCGTTCGATGCGGTTGGCGCAGGACGCACAGGTCATTCCGCCCAACGCCAGTTCGATCCGGCGGGTGGCCGGCTGCGCGGACCCTGCGGGGCGGATGTCGGACGCGGTCCTCATGGCGGTCGTGCCCTCACTCGGACCGGTGCGGTGTCCCGGAGCGCCGCCCCCGACGTGACGCGGGTCGGCGGTCAGCTGGCGAGCTGATGACCGGCCGCGGTGACGGCCGCGGACCGACTCCTCGTGGACCATGGACGAGTCCTCCCTCACTGACACGTCCTCGGTGGTGACGACCGGGGACGGGTGCGGATGGTCAGGAGCGGACCAGGCGGGCGACGGCGGCGTGGCCTCGGCGATCTCGGCCCGGGCGGGGCCGTGGTGGCGCTCCTCGTGACGTCCGGTCTCCCGCGCGGCCGGCCCTGTCCGTGGGCCGGGGGAACGGGGGACTCTCCTGCCTTTATACCGGTAGGGGGTACGAGTATCAAGCCAGGTAGGTCGTCAGGGCAGGGTGCGGGTGGCTTCCCTGCGCCACGCCAGCGGCGGCACTCCGTTGTCGCGCCGGAAGACCCGGGCGAAGTACGCGGGATCGGGGATGCCGACCCGGCGGGCGACGTCGCCGACCGGCAGGTCGGTCCCGGCGAGCAGTTGGCGCGCCCGGACCATGCGCCGCTCGGTGATCCAGTCCAGCACCGTGCGCCCGGTGCGCCGCCGGACCAGCGTGGTCAGGTAGCCGGACGTCATCCCGACGCTGTCGGCGACGTCACGCAGCGACAACGGTTCGGTGTACCGCTGCTCGATCACGGCGAACA
>DASZXM010000870.1:0-7946 GCA_035546415.1 Pseudonocardiaceae bacterium | reverse complement strand
CGTCGTCCCCGGCCAGCAGGCGCAGGAAGTGGCTCTTGCCCGACCCGTTGGCGCCCAGCACGGCGGCCCGGTCGCCGAAGAACACCTCGACGTCGAACGGCCGCATCAGGCCGGTCAGCTCCAGGCCCTCGCACATGATCGCGCGGACACCGGTGCGGGCGCCGCGCAGCCTCGGCGTGACCTTGTGCTCACGGGGCAGCTCGGCGGGCCTGCCGGCCTCCTCGAACTTGCGCAGCCGGGTCTGGGCGGCCGCGTAGCGGGACGCCATCACGTCGCTCATGGTCGCGGCACGTTGCAGCGACCGGACCAGTTCCTTGAGCTTCTCGTGCTCGTCGTCCCACCGGCGGTGCAGTTCGGCGATCCGCTCCCACCGCGCCTCGCGCGCCTCCTGCCACGTGCCGAAGCCGTCGCCGTGCGTCCAACTCGTGTGCCCCTCCAGCGTCACGACGGCAGTCGCCGCGTTGGCGAGCAACTCCCGGTCGTGGCTGACCAGCAGCACCGCCTTCGGCGTCGCGGCCATGCGCTCCTCCAGCCAGCGCTTGCCGGGCACGTCGAGGTAGTTGTCCGGTTCGTCGAGCAGCAGCACCTGCTCGTGGCCGCGCAGCAACGCCTCCAGGACGAGCCGCTTCTGCTCGCCGCCGGACAGCGTGCGCACCGGGCGGTACCTCGCGGTGTCCAACGGCAGCCCGAGCGCGGCGACGGTGACCGTGTCCCACAGGACCTCCAGGTCGTAGCCGCCCGCCTCGCCCCACGCGGTCAACGCGTTCGCGTAGCGCAGCTGCGTCGGTTCGTCGTCGGTGTCCATCAGGAGGAGTTCGACGGCGTCCAGTTCGGCCGCTGCCGTCCGGGCCCGCATCGGTGCCACGGACAGCAGCAGGTCGCGCACCGTCCGTTCGTCCCGCACCGAGCCGACGAACTGCGGCATGACGCCCAGGCCGCCCTCGATCCGCACGCCGCCGTCCGGCGAGCTCAGCTCACCGGCCAGCATGCGCAGCAATGTCGTCTTGCCCGCCCCGTTCGCCCCCACGAGCGCGACGACGCTCCCGGCCGCCACCCGGAACGACACGTCCCGAAACAGCAGCCTGCCGTCCGGCAACGTGTGGGACAGGCCGCTCGCCTCCAACAACCCCATGACCGGTGATGGTCCCCGCCGGACCGGTTGTGGGCGAGCCGATTTTCGCCAGCCACGGTCAGGCATAGTCGATGGCGTGTGCAACCCACCGCTCCTGCCGCCGCGTTTTCGGCGCTTTGCCCTGTTCACGGCCGTGGTGGGCTGGATCGTCGCGGCCGTGCTCGGTGTCCGGTACGCCGGCGGCACCCACGCCGGCCGGCTGGACAGCGCCGGATTTCACCTGATGCGGGCACTCGTCGGGAACCCGGTGCCGGTCGGCAAGTGGGCGGTCGCACCACCGACGACCGCCACGCAGGTGCTCGCCGCGTTCTCGTCATCGGTCACGACATACGCGGTGATCGTGCTGGCCCTGGCGTTCGCGATGTGGCGGCGGTGGTGGTCGGTCGCGGTGCTGACCGCCGCGGCGCCCGGCCTGTGCGTGCTCGTCACCGAGGTGCTGGCCAAGCCGCTGTTCGACCGCCGGCACGAGGGCTACCTGAGCTATCCCAGCGGGCACACGGTGTCGTCGGTGTCGGCGTTCACGGTGCTGGTGCTCGCCGTGTCGGCGGGCTGGCGGGTGTGGCGGCGGGTCGTCGTGTTCGCGGTGTGGCTGCTGGTGGTGCTGTGTGTCGCGGCCGGCCTGGTCGCGATGAACTACCACTACCCCACCGACACGGTCGGCGCGATCGGCGTCGCCCTGGGCGTGACCCTGCCCGGGGCGGTGCTGGCCGACCGGTTCAGCGCCCGGCCGACGGCAGGTCGCGGGACAGCGCGACCAGCCGGGACACCGCCCGGAGGTACTTCTTCCGATATCCCCCGGCCAGCATCTCCGCCGTGAAGACGGCCGACAGCGGCTTTCCGGACACGGCAACGGGAATCGCCCGGTCGTAGAGCCGGTCGGCCAGCGACACCAGGCGCAGTGCGACGTTCTGGTCCGGTGCCTCGTGCACGTCCCGCAGGTGCACGGCCGCGACGCCGTCGACGAGCCGGCCGTAACGGGACGGGTGCAGCGTGGCCAGGTGGGCGCACAGCGTGTCGAAGTCGTCCAGTGTCGCGCCGGGGATGGCGGCCGCACTGCGGGCCAGCGCGTCGTCGTCGAGCGGTTCCGGGGCGTCCGGCAGGCCGCGGTGGCGGTAGTCCGGACCGTCCACGCGGACCACGGTGAACCGGGCGGCCAGCGCGTGGATCTCACGCAGGAAGTCATCGGCGGCGAACCGGCCCTCGCCCAGCTTGTCCGGCAGCGTGTTCGACGTCGCGGCGACGTGCACACCCGCGTCGGTCAACTCGGTGAGCAGGCGGGTGACGAGCATCGTGTCGCCCGGGTCGTCCAGTTCGAACTCGTCGATGGCGAGCAGGCGGTGGCCGGACAGCCTGCGCACGGCCTCGGCGAAGCCGAGCGCGCCGACGAGGTGGGTCAGTTCGACGAACGTGCCGTACGCCTTGGGTCCGGGGACGGCGTGCCACAACGAGGCGAGCAGGTGGGTCTTGCCGACGCCGAAACCACCGTCCAGGTACAACCCGGGCGGCGTGCTGTCGTCCTTGGCCCGCCGCAGGAAGCCCCGCTTCCGCTGCGCGGCGACGCGGCCGGCGAAGGCCTCCCCGGCGGCGACGGCGGCGGCCTGGCTGGGCTCGTCCGGGTTGGGCAGGTATGTGGTGAAGCGGACGTCGTCGAACCGGGGCGGCGGCACCAGCGAGGCGATCAGCTCGTCCGGCTCGATCCGCGGCGCACGGTCGGACAGGCGCGGCACGGACATACCCGCAGCCTACCGGTCCGCGATCGTCGGTTCGGTCGCTGTGACGTCCGCGACCTGCTTGGATGACCGGGTGGATCGACTGTTGCCCGCCGCCGGCCATGCCGGTGTCGACGACCCCGACCTGGTGCGGCTCTACGACTTTCCAGCAGATCTGCGACGGCCGTGGGTGAAGGTGAACTTCATCGCCAGCGCCGACGGCGCCGTGTCGCTCGGCGGCCGGTCGGGTGGGCTGGGCGACGCGAACGACAAGAAGATCTTCCGGCTCGGCCGGGCCCTGGCCGACGTCATCCTGGTCGGCGCGCAGACCGCGCTGATCGAGCGGTACCGGGGCGTGCGACCGGACGAGCTGCCCGGCGCGCTGCGCGCGGAGAAGGGGCTGGCGGCCGTGCCGCCGATCGCCGTCGTCACCGCGCGCGCGTCGATCGAGCCGCACTCGCCGCTGGTCACCAAGGCGGTCACGCCGACTGTCGTGTTCACCACGGAGTCCGCGCCCGCCGAGCGCAGGGCCGCGCTGGCCGACGCCGGTGCGGACGTCGTCGTCGCCGGTGACCGGACCGTCGACCTGGCCGCCGTGCTCGACGAGCTGGACCGGCGCGGGTTGCGCCGGGTGTGCTGCGAGGGCGGGCCGCACCTGCTCGGGTCGCTGATCGCGGACGGGCTGGTCGACGAACTGGACCTGAGCGTCGCACCACTGCTGGTCGGCGGGGACGCCGGCCGGATCGCCACCGGCCCGCTGCCCGCCGACGCCACGAAACTGCGCCTGGCGTCCGTGCTGCACGCCGACCACATGCTGATGTTGCGCTATCTCACGGAACGAACGGACTGAGGTGACCCCATGGCACTCCCGGTGAACCCGCCGGTCAAGCCGATGCTGGCCAGTCCGGCACCGGCCATTCCGGACGGTCGCGGACTCGTGTTCGAACCGAAGTGGGACGGGTTCCGCTGCCTGGTGTTCCGCGACGGCGCCGAACTGACCCTCCAGTCGCGCTCCGGCAAGCCGTTGAACAGGTACTTCCCGGAGATGGTCACCGCGCTCACCGAGGCGCTGCCCGAGCGCGTGGTGCTCGACGGCGAACTCATCGTCGACCGGGACGGGCGGCTGGACTTCGACGCGCTGTCCGAACGCATCCACCCGGCGGCCAGCAGGGTGACGCTGCTGGCCGAGCGGACACCGGCCCGCTACGTCGCGTTCGACCTGCTCGCGCTGGGCGACGACGACCTGATGGACCGGCCCGGCGCCGACCGCAGGGCCGCCCTGCTGGAGCACGTCACGCCCGCCGAACGTCTGCACCTCACGCCCGCCACCGACGACCCGGACGTCGCCCGCGAGTGGTTCACCCTGTTCGAGGGCGCCGGGTTGGACGGCGTCATGGGCAAGCCGGCGGACGGGCCGTACACGCCGAACAAGCGCACCATGCTGAAGTTCAAGCACGCCCGCACCGCCGACTGCGTCGTCGCCGGGCTGCGCTGGCACCTGAACACCGAGCCGGGTACGGCCGTCGGCTCCCTGCTGCTGGGGCTCTACGACGACAACGACGTGCTGCACCACGTCGGTGTGGCCGGTGCTTTCCCGGTGGCGCAACGCAAGTCGCTGGCCGAGGAGCTGCGGCCGCTGATGGCGGGCGCCGAGCAGGGCCACCCGTGGATCGACGCGCCGCAGGACGGCCGCAGGCTGCCCGGCGGGATCAACCGGTGGCGGTCGGAGGAGCAGCCGTGGGTGCCGCTGCGGCCCGAACGGGTCGTCGAGGTCCACTACGAGCACACCGAGGGCGGCTACCCGTCGCGGTTCCGGCACAACGGGCAGTTCGTGCGGTGGCGGCCGGACCGGGAGGCCGAGTCGTGCCGGTACGACCAGCTCGACGAGCCGTCCCGGTACGACCTGGACGCCGTGCTGCGTGGCGAGGTGAAAGCCCGCTAGGACTCCGGCGTCGGCCGGGGGCGGTCGGTGCGGGTCGCGCCGACCGACGCGCCGACCACCAGGCACACCGCGATCCACTGCAACGGGTGCAGCCCCTGGCTGAGCACCACGAGCCCGCACAGCGCGCCCACGGCCGGCTCCAGGCTCATCAGCACCCCGAACACCCGCGGCGGGATGCGGCGCAGCGCCTCCAACTCCACCGAGTACGGCACCACCGACGAGAGCAGCGCCACACCGAACCCGGCCGCCAGCACCACCGGCCGCACGAGCGCGGCCCCGGCCGTGGCCACACCGAACGGTGCCACCAGCAGGCCGCCGATGGCCGACGCGATCGCCAGGCCGCCGCCACCCGTGGTCTGCTCCCCGATCCGGGCCGAGAGCAGGATGTAGCACGCCCACATGCTCGCCGCGCCGAGCGCGAACAGCACCCCGGCCAGCGCGACGTGCCCGCCGCCGTCGGTGAGCAGCACCACGCCGCCCGCGGCCAGCAGCGCCCACAGGCCGTCGCGCCACCGCCGGGAACCGGCCAGCGCCACCGTCAGCGGGCCGAGGAACTCGATCGTCACCGCCACGCCGAGCGGAATCCGGTCGACCGCCGAGTAGAAGCACACGTTCATCACGCCGAGCACGACGCCGAACAGCACCACCGACAGCCACGCCTGGCCGGTCATGCGCAGCGACGGACGCCACGCGATGAGCAGGATCGCCGCGGAGAACACCAGGCGCATCGACACGACGCCGACCGCACCCACCATCGGGAACAGCTGTTTGGCCAGCGACGCGCCGATCTGCACGCTCACGATCCCGGCCAGCACCAGCGCGGGTGGTGGCACGCTGCCCAGCCCGCGCCCGGCCAGCGCGGCCAGGATGCCGCGCGGCGTCATGCGGCGGGGGGTGCGTTCCACGTACGCGGTAACCACGAGTCAACTCCTCACCCGGCTGATCACGGTGCCGGCTACTGTGGCCATACCTACCCGTTGCCCGTCGGAGGCGCAGCCGAATTCCGGTCCTCGGACACGCACCCCCTCTCACCAGGGTCATACCACCGGGGTGCGACGCTGCCCGGGACCGGCGAGCGAAAGCGAGGAGAGCCACGTGCCACGCCGAGTGGTCACCCGAGTCTGGCCACCACTGCTGATCGTGACACTCGCCCTGCTCGCGGCCTGCACTGTCGGGCCGTCACGACGACCCGCGCTGGTGGTGGCCGGTTCGACCCCGACGACGGTGGCACCGAAGTCACCGGGCCACCCGCCGCTGCCGCCGCTGGACACCATGCCCGACAACGGTGGGCTCGACTGGGCCGACTGCGACCTGACGACCCGGAAGCGGCTGGGCGCGAACACCGTGCCCGCGTCGCTGTCGTTCCAGTGCGCGCGCGTCGCCGTGCCGCTGAACTCACCGAGCGCGCCCGGCGTCGGGCAGATCCGGCTGCAACTGCTCAAGGTGGGCACCGGGCCGACGCCGCTGCTGGTGGTCAACGACCTGGACGGCATGCCCGGCACCCTGTACGCGGCCGAGCTCGCCGGCCAGCTACCGGCGCAGTTCCTCAAGACGTTCTCGCTGATCGGCATGGACCGGCGCGGCACCGGCACGTCCGACGGCGTGCACTGCGTGCCGGAGTCCGACCGGGTGCAGATCGTCGGCTACGACCCGACCGACACCGACGTCTCCGGCCTCCTGGACGCCAGCCTGGACGCCAGCCAGCAGTGCATCCTGGCGCTGGACACGCGGTCGGCGGCGCTGGACACGGTGCGGACGGCACAGGACCTGGACACGATCCGGCAGCAGCTGGGCGTGAACCACCTGGACGCGATCGGGCACGGCGAGGGGTCCCGCGTGCTCACCACGTACGCCAACCACTTCGCCACGCACGTCGGCCGGTTCGTGCTGGACGGGTCGCCCGACCCGACACTGGACGCGACCGACACGGCGAAGGCCAGGGCGGCAGCCGCCGAGGCGACGTTCGGCGCGTTCGCGACCTACTGCCAGAGCAACGGCTGTCCGCTGGGCGCCGACCCGAAGGCGGCCCTGGTACAACTGCTGGCGCAGTTGCGGACCAAGCCGATCGAACTGTCCGACGGCACGGAGATCACCAACGGCACGGCGCTCAACGCCGTCCTGATCGGACTGGCCGACCGGTCCGACTGGACGCGGCTGGCCACAGCTCTCGCCGAGGCCCGTGGCGGCAACGGGAGCGGCCTGGCGGCCATCATCGACCCGATCGTGGTCGGCTCGCAGTACGACCCCGCCCGGCTGGACGGGGAACTGGTGTCCGGGTGCAACGACCAGGAGGACCGGCTGGCGCCCGACCAGGTGTCCACCACGATGAAGTCGTGGACCACGCCGTACCCGGTGTTCGGCGGGCTGCTGGCGCAGGACCTGCTGCTGTGCGGGCCGTGGCCGGTGCCCAGCCAGCCGCTGGAGAAGCCCACGGCCAAGGGCGCGCCGCCGATCCTGGTGCTGAGCACGGAGAACGACACCGTCACGCCGGCGGCGGGCAGCCAGCGGACGGCTCAGCAGTTGGACGACGGTGTGCTGGTCAACTGGCTGGGCTCCGGGCACGGGGCACTCGGCCAGTCCGCGTGCGCGACGCAGTCGGCCCAGAACTTCCTGGTCGACGGGAAGGTGCCGGCGAACCCGACGACCTGCCCGCCGTGATCACCGGGTCACTTGCAGTTGGAGCAGCACCCGCAGCCGGGTCCGGTGCAACTGGAGCAGCAGCTGCACCCGCCGGCCGGGGCCGTGGTCTGTGTGGTGTCCATGTGTCTCAACGTAACGTGGACGGTACGGTCGGTGAAACCCCCATGTGAGGGACTGCCTCGCTAGTCGGAAAGCTCGGCCAGCGCCTGCCGGGCGGCTTCGAGTTCGGCCTCCAGCTGCTCCACCTTGGCCCGCTGCTGGTCGCGAGCCGCCGCGATGGCACCCGCGATCGCGGCCTCGATGTCACCGCCGAGGGTCCGGGCGGCCGACGCCACGGCACCCGCCGGGACCGGCTGCGGGCGCACCGAGCGGCGGCTGCCGGTCTGCACCTCCTCGGTCCACTCGGCCTCCGGGTTCGAGCTGAGGGTGACCGTGATCGGGGCGGGCTGGCGGACCCGGCCACGCGCCGGTTTGGCCGGCTGCCTGGGTTCGGGCCGGGTGGTTTCCGGTGCGGGTGCGGGCG
>DASZXM010000869.1:0-1559 GCA_035546415.1 Pseudonocardiaceae bacterium | reverse complement strand
CGGGCCGGCCGGCCCGGCAACCCGACCCACTGATTGGACACCCCGATGACCACGCAATCCACGGGCGTCGCGCCGACGGCGTCGCCGGGCGGCCGTGACGAACGGCTGGCCAGCACCAGCAGGCTGACCCGCGCGCTGCGGCGGCCGGCGTTGGGCGCGCTGCTCGGCGCCATCGCGATCTTCGTGCTGTTCGCGTTCACCGATCAGCAGCACCTGTGGCTGACCCAGACCGGGTTCCAGTCGTGGGCCCAGCAGGCGTCGTTCTACGGCCTGATGGCCGTGCCGGTCGGCCTGCTGATGATCGGCGGTGAGTTCGACCTGTCCACCGGCGGCATGACCGGGTTCACGGCGATCGTCGCGGCCCTGCTGGTCGGTCAGGCCGGCTGGAACGCGTGGGCGGCGATCGTGGTCACGTTCGCCGTGGCCGCGCTGATCGGCCTGATCAACGGCTACGTCGTGGTGAAGTCCAAGCTGCCCAGCTTCATCGTCACGCTGGCCACCTACTTCGTGGTGCGCGGCCTGAGCATCGGCGGTGTGCTGCTGGTCAACCACGGCAGCACGTCGGTCGGCCTGTCCAGCGGTGACCACCCCGGGCTGGCCAGCGCGAAGGCCGTGTTCGGCTCGTCGTTCGGGAAGAGCGGGGCGCTGCCCAACGGGTACCAGACGGAGATCCTGTGGTTCGTCGCCGTGACCGTCGTCGCCGTGTGGGTGCTGGCGCGGACCCGGTTCGGCAACTGGATCTTCGCGGCAGGCGGTGATCCGGACGCGGCCCGCAACGTCGGTGTGCCGGTGGCACGCACGAAGATCTCGCTGTTCGTGACGACGTCGATGGCCGCGGCGCTGGTCGGCGTCATCGGGTTCACACAGACGTCGAACGCGGTGTCCGAACAGGGTGTGGGCAACGAGTTCTACTACATCATCGCGGCCGTCGTCGGCGGCTGCCTGCTGACCGGCGGCTACGGCTCGGTGGTCGGCGCCGCGCTGGGCGCGTGCATCATCGGCATGGCGTTCCAGGGCGTCATCTACTCCGGCTGGGACTCCTCGTGGGACTTCACGTTCGTGGGGGCCATCCTGTTCCTGGCGGTGGGCGTGAACACGATCATCTACCGGCGAGCGATGAAGGCACGGCGATGACCGAGACCAAGGCGACGATCGAGACCACTCAGCCCCTGCTGGAAGTCAGGGGGATCAGCAAGTTCTTCGGCAGCGTCAACGCGTTGCGGGACATCTCGCTCGCGGTGTACCCGGGTGAGGTGACGTGCGTGCTGGGCGACAACGGCGCCGGCAAGTCCACGTTGATCAAGATCCTCTCCGGGGTGTTCCCGCCGGACGAGGGTGAGTTCCTGGTGGACGACACGCCGATCCGGTTCGGCAGCCCGAGGGACGCCCGAGCGGCCGGCATCTCCACCGTGTTCCAGGACCTGGCGATGGTCCCGCTGATGTCGATCTGGCGGAACTTCTTCCTCGGTTCCGAGCCAAGGAAGGGCTGGGGCCCGTTCCGCCGGTTCGACGTGGCCACGGCGAAGGAGCTGACCCGCAAGGAACTCGGCGCGATGGGC
>DASZXM010000868.1:0-6196 GCA_035546415.1 Pseudonocardiaceae bacterium | reverse complement strand
GCCTCACCGGCCACCTGCGCCGGCTGGTACGTGCGGGACGTGTCCGGCTCGTGCGGGTTCAACCGTCCGCCGTCCAGCATGATCGGCTGGATCGGCGCCCAGTTGTGCTGGCTGGCCGCGGGCGGGTCCCAGCCGGGCGCGCTCGTCGGACCGGTGAACATGCTCGCGTCCACCACGATCCGGTTCACCGGGCCCGTGACGTGCGCCTTGACCTGCGCGACGAGATCGCTGATCCGCGCCGAACCCGGGTAGACCGTCCGCTGCGGCGCCGGCAGCGAGTTCAACGTCGGGTCACCACCGCCGACCAGCACGATCGTGCCCGGCGTCGTGCCCGGCACCACCGTGGTGTTCAACGTCTTCTGCGGATTGAGCGTCAACAGCGCGGCAGCCGACGTGAGCAGCTTGTTCGTCGACGCGGGCGCCGACGGTGTGCTCGACGACTGGTCCAGCAGCACGTTGCCGGTCTGCGCGTCCAACACGATGCCGTGGAACGAGCCCAGCGCCGGGTTCGTCAGCATGCCGGCGAGCGCGGTGCGCACACCCGCCGACGACGGCATCGGCGCCGAGTTGCTGGGCGCCCGCAACTGGGCCTGGTAGACGACCGGCGACGGCGGTGCCTGCGTCTGCGGCCCGGCCAGCGACCTCAGCCCCAGCTTCGTGGCCAGCGTCGGCGACGCGAACACCACACCGGCGCCGATCGCGAGCACCACGACCAGCGCGCCCACACCGATCAGCACCCGGTTGCGCAGCCGGTGGCTCGCCGGCCGGGCGGCGGTGGTCTCGGTGCCCGGCTCGTCGTCGTACGGCTCGGGCCGGTCGGTGACCTGCGGGATGTGCTGTGTCGTCTCGGCGGCCGGCACGTACGCGCGCTCGGTCGGTGGGTCCTGCCGGTACACCGGGATGACCTGCGTCGACTCGACCGGTGCCGGCGGGCGGCGGACCGGCGGGCGGACCGGTGGCGGTGGGGGAACCGCGCGCGGCGGCGGGGCGGCCGGGTCGATACGCGGCATGAACTGCGTCGTGCCGATGTCCTCGGCCGGGCGCACGCGTTGGGTCGGCGGTGGTTGGGTCGGCGGCGGCTGCGGCGGTCGTTGCAGGCCGCGCGGCGGCGTCGACACCGGCGGCGGCACCGGCGGCTTGGGCGGCCGCAGACCCCTCGGCGGCGTCGGCTTCGGAACCGGGAGGGTGGTCTGCTCGACGGTCGGTGGCTGGGCGGGCTTCGGCTCGGGCCGCTGTTCGGGTCGCTGCTCGGGCTCGGGGAGCGGTTTGGGCTCGGGTCGTTGCTCGGGCTCCGGGAGCGGCTTGGGTTCGGGTTCCGGGATCTCGTCAGGCGAGGGTTCCGGAAGCGGCTTCGGCTTGGGTGCCGGGACCTGCTCCGGCTCCCGGACCGGCTCGATCTGCTTCGTCCGCGCAGCTTCGGGCTCTGGTTCGGGTTCCGGCTCCGGTTCGGGTTCCGGCTCGGCTTCCGCTGCCGGTTCGGGCTCTGACTCGGGTGGTGAGTCGGGCCAGCGGACCGCGGCCGGCGCCGGTTCGCTCGCCGGCTCGGCTTCGTCCTCTGCCTCGTCCCCTGCCTCGGTGTCCTGGCCTGGCCAGGCGTACTGAGCAGCGGGAGCGGCCTTCGGTGCGGCCTCGGGTTCCGGCTCCGGCTCCGCCTCCGGTTCGGGCTCCGCATCCGGCTCAGGCTCGGCCTCCGCGACTGGCTCGGGTTCGGGCTCCGGTTCCGGCTCGGCCTCCGCGACCGGCTCGGGCTCCGGCTCCGATGCTGGCTCGGGTTCCGCATCCGGCTCAGGCTCAGGCTCGGCCTCGGCGTCCGCCTCGGCTGCGGGCTCGTCGGGCTCGTCGGGCTCGTTCTCGGCGTCGGCGGGCCACTCCGGCTGGGCCTCCGCTTCCGGCTCAGGCGCCGCTTCCGGCTCGGCATCGGCTTCCGGCTCGGCCTCGTCGGTTGCCGGCTCCGGCCCCTCCGGTTCGGGCGCCGCGTCGTCGGCCGGCTCGGGCTCGGCCTCGTCGGCCGGCTCCGGGTCCGGTTCGGGGGTCTCGTCGTCGCCGTCACCGTCGTGGTCGGGCCACGCCTGGTTACGTTCCGTCGTCGACGTGTCGGGCGCCGCGTCCGAGTCGGGCGTGTCGGCAGCGGTCTCCGGCGACTCGGCTCCGTCCTGCACGCGGGCCTCCTGACCGGCTCCGAAGTGGCAAAGGGGGCAAGGTCACATCATGTTCGGGGACGACGGGGACGACCCGAGCACTGTGTGTGGTCCACACTAGTGGCGTAGCGAGAGCGGCCGGCGCCGGTATTACCCAGCGTGCCGCACCATGTACCGATACGAGCGAGGACGCTGTGGAGTTCGACGTCACCATCGAGATCCCCAAGGGACAGCGCAACAAGTACGAGGTGGATCACAAGACGGGACGCATCCGGCTGGACCGGACACTGTTCACAGCCACCCAGTACCCGGCCGACTACGGGTTCATCGATGACACGTTGGGCCAGGACGGCGACCCGCTGGACTGCATGGTGCTGGTGCAGGAGCCGACGTTCCCCGGCTGCCTGATCCGCGCCCGGGCCATCGGCATGTTCCGGATGACCGACGAGAAGGGTCCGGACGACAAGGTCATCGCGGTGCCCGCGGACGACCCGCGGCAGGAGCACCTGCGCGACATCCACCACCTGAACGAGTTCCACAAGCTGGAAATCCAGCACTTCTTCGAGGTCTACAAGGACCTGGAGCCCGGCAAGAGCGTCGAGGGTGCGACGTGGGTCGGCCGCACCGAGGCGGAGGCCGAGATCGCCCGCGCCTACCAGCGGGAGAAGGCGGCCGAGCGACACTGACCCCGGGCATGCCGAGGGCCGGCTCGCCACGCGGGAGCCGGCCCTCGTCGTCCGCTCAGGACCAGCCGGCCATCGGGTAACCGGCCATCAGGTCCCGGACCTCACCGGCGATGGCCTCGATGGCGGCGTCGTCACCGGCGTCGGCGGCAGTGATCGCGCGGTCCATCCACTCCGCGACCTGCGGCATCTGGTCGACGCCCAGGCCGCGGGTGGTGACGGCGGGGGTGCCGATGCGGATGCCGGACGGGTCGAACGGCTTGCGCGGGTCGAACGGCACCGTGTTGTAGTTCAGCTCGATACCGGCCCGGTCCAGCGCCTTCGCGGCCGGCTTGCCGCCGATCCCCTTGTTCGTCAGGTCGACCAGGATCAAGTGGTTGTCCGTGCCGCCGGACACCAGGTCGAAACCGCGCTCGACCAGGCCCGCGGCCAGGGCCTGGGCGTTGGCGACGACGGCGTGGGCGTACTCCCGGAACTCCGGTGCGGACGCCTCCCGCAGCGCCACCGCGATGGCGGCGGTGGTGTGGTTGTGCGGACCGCCCTGCAGACCGGGGAACACGGCCTTGTCCAGCGCCTTCGCGTGCTCGGCGTCGGACATCAGCATCGCGCCACGCGGGCCGCGCAGCGTCTTGTGCGTGGTGGTCGAGATGACCGGCGCGTGGCCGACCGGCGACGGGTGCGCGCCACCGGCGATCAGGCCGGCGATGTGCGCGATGTCGGCCACCAGCACGGCGCCGACCTCCTTCGCCACCTCGGCGAACGCCGGGAAGTCGATGGTCCTCGGGATGGCGGTGCCACCGCAGAAGATCAGCTTCGGCCGTTCGGCCAGTGCCAGGTCGCGCACCTCGTCCATGTCGACCCGGCCGGTGTCCTTGCGGACGCCGTACTGGACACTGCGGAACCACTTGCCGGTCGCGGACACGCCCCAGCCGTGCGTGAGGTGGCCGCCGTGCGGGAGGCTCATGCCCATCACGGTCTCGCCCGGCTCCAGGAACGCCAGGTAGACGGCGAGGTTCGCGGGTGAGCCGGAGTAGGGCTGCACGTTGGCGTGGTCGACGCCGAACAACTCCTTCGCCCGGTTCACGGCCAGCGTCTCGACCGGGTCGATGAACTGCTGGCCCTCGTAGTAGCGACGCCCGGCGTAGCCCTCGGAGTACTTGTTCGTCAGGATCGTGCCCGTCGCCTCCAGCACGGCGGCGGACACGTAGTTCTCCGACGGGATCAGCCGGATCTTCTCGAACTGGCGCTTGGCCTCGGCCTCCACTAGCCGCTCGACCTCCGGGTCGGCGGCGGCGAGGTGCGGGGTCGGTGGTTCGTGCATGGGTCTGCCTCCTGGCTCGACGTCGTCCAGCGCGGGACACCCAGGCGCGCGGTGTCCGCCGTTGCTGCTCCCCGGTGGTCAGTTCCACCCGAACACGCCAGTCGCGACGCCCCCGATCCTAGAGGCGCCGTCCATCGTCCGGCCGATCGGTGCAGCTCCACCTCGCGGAAATCCATATTCACCAAAACTTCTCGCGCGTGCCGTACCCGGTGCCCGACGCTGCGAATCACCCATTCCAGACGGAAGGAATCAGGCGTGAGACACACCCGAGGAATCGCGGCAGCCGTGCTGTTGGCGGCCACGGCGGTCGCGGTGCCGGCGGTCGCCCATGCGGACACCTGCACGTGGACCCCGACGGCGTTACCCATCCCCGCGGGCGCGGAGAGCGCGTCCGTGGCGGGCACGGACGACACCGGTGGTTACGTCGGCGAGGCCGACTGGTGGGACGGCGAGAACGCGACGTCGCACGCGGTGCTGTGGCGGAACGGCACCGTCACCGACCTCGGCGCGCCGGCCGGCGAGTACGCATACGTGGTCATCCACGACGCCAACCGGTCCGACACGCTCGTCGGCTCCAACGAGGGCAGCACGGCCAACGTCTACGAGCACGCGGTGAAGTCCAGCAACGGCAAAATGGTCCGGCTGCCCGAACCGGCGGGCGCCCAGCAGACGTGGGCCAACAGCATCAACGACAACGGCGACATCGTCGGCACGGCGGTGCTCCCGGCCGGCGGGAACAAGACCGTGCTGGCGGCGGTCGAGTGGCCGGCGAGCGCCCCCGGCACCGTGCGAGTGCTGACCGGCCTGCCCTCCGGACAGCAGTCCGAGGCGGTGGGCGTGGACCAGGACGGCACGGTGATCGTGTCGGTGACGGCCGCGGGCGACCCGACCGACCTCCGGCCGTACGTGTGGCGAAACGGCACGGCACGCGCGCTGCCGGTGCTGTCGACCAGCGACTCCTCCGAACCGAAGTCGATCTCCAACGGTCTGGTGGCCGGCTTCACCGGCGGTGCGGCGGTGGTGTGGAACACGAAGACCGACCCGATCACGATCACCCAGCTGCCCGGCGGGAACGACGCGCTGAGCATCAACAGCGCCGGCCAGGTCGTGGGCTGGACCTACAACCACATGGCCCTCACCTACCACGTGTGGCAGGGCACGCAGCTGACCTCGACGCTGCCGCCGCCCGGTGAGGGCGACGTGATCGGCGACGACGGCACGATCGGCGGCTGGGCCAGCGGCATCGGCCCGGCGAAGTGGGTGTGCGCCTAGGTGGACGAACCCGGGCCCGTCACCGGGCCCGGGTCTCTACAGTGCGAACATGGGATCGCCGAGACTGGAACGGGTCACGCCGGACAACGTCCTCGACGCGTGCCGGTTGACGGTGGCACCCGAACAGGAATCGGTGGTCGCGCCTGTCGCCCGGTCACTGGCGGAGGCGTACGCGCAACCGGACATCGCCTGGCCGAGGCTGGTGTACGACGGCGAGGACTTGGTCGGTTTCATCATGGGCGGCTTCGACCCGACCAACGAGGTCCCGTACTTCCGCTGCGGCATCTGGCGCCTCAACATCGCGGCCGGCCACCAAAAGGCGGGGTACGGCCGGTTCGCGGTGACCGAACTGCTCGCCGAGGCCCGGCGAAGGGGTAACAAGGCAGCGACGGTCCTGTGGGTCGAACACCCGCACGGCCCCGAGGGCTTCTACCTGAAACTGGGTTTCCGCCCCACAGGCGAGCGATTCCACGGCGAAGTCATCGCGGTCAAGGACCTCACCGGCGACTGAGTCAGGCTTCAACTTTCTCCCCAGCCGGACTCGTACCGGGCGACATCGTGGAGAGTGAGATCAGCCGGGCAATTGAGCACGCGCCAGCCACGACGCCCGATGCGATCGGCGCTCCGGGGACACTGATACGTTCGCCAAGATAGCCAAGCACATAGCCAGCGAGGGTGGCGGTATTGACGATCACGCCGAACGCCGCCCATGTGCGACCTTGTCGGTCATGGGGTACCTGCTCGAACACGACGTAGCGAAGCGCGGTGGTCAAAAACCATTC
>DASZXM010000867.1:0-10235 GCA_035546415.1 Pseudonocardiaceae bacterium | reverse complement strand
GTACCCGCCGCACGCGCACGAAGTGCAGCAGTTCCAGCAGCAGGTGCGGCGTCCGCCGATGCCCCAGCCGGGCATGGTGCAACCGGCCCCACACACGCCCGCGCCGGGTATGCCGGCCCAGCACACCCCACCGCCCGGCGTGCCGTATCCGCAGACGCCGCCGGGCATGCCGTACCCGCAGACCCCGCCGCCGGGCATGCCACAGGCACCGGTGATGCCACAGCCACCGGCCATGCCGCAGCAGTCGCCCGCCATGCCGCAGCAGG
The DNA here is from genome assembly GCA_035546415.1 of Pseudonocardiaceae bacterium. Taxonomy (GTDB): domain Bacteria; phylum Actinomycetota; class Actinomycetes; order Mycobacteriales; family Pseudonocardiaceae; genus DATEPR01. The sequence continues at coordinate 9,969 of DASZXM010000867.1, read as the reverse complement.
CGATGCCGGCTCCGCAGGGCCCGTTTCCGCTGCCCGCCCAGGTGCCGCAGACCGTGTTCGCGGCACCCCCGCCGAACCAGCCGATGCCCCCGCACCAGCCGGCCCCGCAGCCACTGGCCCCGCAGGCGGCCCCGTATCCCGCGCCTGCGGCGCAGGCACAGCCGATGCCGATGGTCATGCCACAACTGGAGTCGGTGAAGATCGACAAGCAGATCCGGGCGTTCGTGTCGGTCGGCGAGTCGGCGTGGGGGTTCCTGGATCGCGTCGTCCGGGTCGTGAAGTGGACCGCCGAGGCGCGGCACGACCAGCACCGGGAGAACCAGCCCAACCCGATCGTGCTGTTCGTCGGCGAACCGCACTCCGGCCAGCTGATGCTCGCCGAGGCGATGCGTGAGTCCCTGTTCGACGCGCAGGCCATCCCGGCCAACAAACTGGTCTACGACAGCGGCAACCGGCTGCTGCGGATCGCCGACCCGGACGTGGTCGGCGCCAAGCTGTACGACCTGTGGGCCGAGCACGCGCTGAAGAACAAGAAGGTCTACCTGCTGCGCCAGGCGGACAAGCTGATCGGGTCCGACGACGGCCTGGAGTCGCTGTGCGCCACGCTGCCCAGGATCGCGAGCAACCGCGACTCGCAGGGCGTCCTGATCCTGGCCGGCACCAAGAAGTTCGCCGACGCCATCAAGGCGAACACGTCGGCGGCCGTCAGCGACAACTTCGTCTACCACCTCCCGTCGTTCGACGAGCCGACCGTGCGCGGCGCGCTGCTGGACGTGCTGTCCGCCGAAAGCGGCACCGCCCTCACCCCGGCCGCGCGCAGCCGCCTGGTCGACTACACCGGCGCGTGCCAGGCGGCCGGTACGCTGACCGGCGGCGACGCCGTCGTGTCGGCGATGGACATGGCCACGCGGGCGGCCGTGGTGCGCGGTTCGCTCGGCTTCGACGGCCGGGTCGTCGTGGACGTCCCGGACCTGACCGAACTGGTGCCGCCGAAGCCGAAGCACAACGGCGACGAGGAGCAGAAGACCACCGCCGAGCTGCTCGCGGACCTGGACGCGATGATCGGCCTGACGGCCGTGAAGCAGCGGGTCCGGTCGCTGCTCGACGAACTGGCCGTCGACCAGCAGCGCAAGGCCAGCGGCATGAAGGTGGCCACCCGCAGCCGGCATCTGGTGTTCACCGGCAACCCGGGCACGGCGAAGACGACCGTGGCGCGGCTGCTGGCCAGGATCTACCGGTCGGTGGGCCTGTTGTCGTCCGGGCACGTCGTCGAGGTGCAGCGGGCCGACCTGGTCGGCGAGTACGTCGGCAAGACGGCGCCGAAGACCAGGGCGGTCTGCGAGCAGGCCATGGGCGGCGTGCTGTTCATCGACGAGGCGTACGAGCTGACACCGCGCAGCACCAACGACTACGGCGGCGAGGCCATCGCGGAACTGCTGACGCAGATGGAGAACCACCGCGACGAGCTGATCGTGATCGCCGCGGGCTACCCGAAGCAGATGGACGACTTCCTGGACGCCAACCCGGGCATGCGCTCCCGGTTCAGCAACCGGGTCGAGTTCCCCGACTACACCAACGACGAGCTCGCCCAGATCTTCCAGGTGATGGCGAAGGCCGAGGGCTACCAGCTGGCCGACGACCTGGTGGCCGCGCTGCCCGCGCGGATGGCCCGGGTCGGGCGGGGCAGCGGGTTCGCCAACGGCCGGTCCGCGCGCAGCCTGTTGGAGGCCACGCTGTCCGCCCAGTCCACCCGCCTGGCCGGCAACCACGGGCCCAGCGACAGCACTGCCCTCAACCAGCTGACCCTGGCCGACCTGCCGGCGCCCGGCAGCGGTGGTGTCGGCCAGACCGACGACTCCGGTCCGCGCCGCGGCCTGACCGAACTGATGGCCGAACTGGACGGCATGATCGGTTTGGACGCGGTGAAACAGCAGGTCAAGTCGATCGCGGCGGAGATCAGGGTGGACGCGCGGCGCCGTGCGGCCGGCCTGAAGGTCGCCGCGCACAGCAGGCATCTGGTGTTCACCGGCAACCCGGGCACCGCGAAGACGACCGTGGCGCGGCTGCTCGCGCAGATCTACCGGGAACTCGGCGTGCTGTCGTCCGGGCACCTGGTCGAGTCGGGCCGCCCGGACTTCGTCGCCGGCTACATCGGCCAGACCGCGGAGAAGACCCGCAAGCTGTGCGAGCGGGCGTTCGGTGGCGTGCTGTTCATCGACGAGGCCTACGAGCTGGCACCGTCCAGCGAGAAGGACTTCGGCGCCGAGGCGATCGCGGAACTGTTGGTGCAGATGGAGAACCACCGCGACGACATGGTGGTGATCGCGGCCGGCTACCCGAAGGACATGGACCGGTTCCTGGACGCCAACTCCGGGCTGCGGTCCCGGTTCGGCGCCACCGTCGAATTCCCGGACTACACGAACGAGGAAATGGTCGGCATCTTCCGGGTGATGTTGACCGGCCAGGGCTACCAGGCCAGTCCGGAACTGGACGCCGCGCTGCCCGCTGTGATCGCGAAGATCGACAGGGGCAAGGGTTTCGCGAACGGCCGGTCCGTGCGTGGCCTGGTGGAGCAGATGGTCGGCCGGCAGTCGCTACGGCTCGCCGGGCCGGACGTGAACATCGACACGCTGCCCACCGAGCAGTTGACCATGCTGACGACCGACGACCTGCCACCCGGGTTCGCACCGGCTTGACCGAGGGCGTCTGCCGCCGGCCGGCAGCGGTTACGCTGATCCGGTGTCGTCACCCACCACCGGACGCCGGTTCACGCTGCTCACCCTCGGCTGCGCGCGCAACGAGGTCGACTCGGAGGAGTTGGCCGGCCGCCTGACCGCGCGGGGTTGGGAGCACGCGGCGGACGGTGACGGCGCCGACGTCGTGCTGGTGAACACGTGCGGGTTCGTCGAGTCGGCCAAGAAGGACTCGGTGGACACGCTGCTGGCGGCCGCCGACTCCGGCGCGAAGGTGGTCGCGGTGGGCTGCCTGGCCGAGCGGTACGGCGCGGAACTGGCCGAGAGCCTGCCCGAGGCGGCGGCCGTGCTCGGCTTCGACCATTACGCCACGCTGGACGCGCGCTTGGACGACGTGTTGGCCGGTAAGACGGTCGAGTCGCACAAACCGGTCGACCGGCGCACCCTGCTGCCGATCACCCCCGTGCAGCGGCCCGCGGCGGCCGAGCAGGTGGCCGTGCCCGGGCACGGGTGGGGGCCGAGGGTGGTGCGCACCCGGTTGGACGACGCGCCCGTGGCGCCGCTGAAGATCGCCTCCGGCTGTGACCGCCGGTGTTCGTTCTGCGCGATCCCGTCGTTCCGCGGCGCGTTCGTGTCCCGGACCCCGGAGGAGCTGCTCGGCGAGGCCGCGTGGCTGGCCGAACACGGCGTGCGCGAGCTGTATCTGGTCAGCGAGAACTCCACGTCGTACGGCAAGGATCTGGCGCGCGCGGACCTGGGTGGCGCGCAGGACGCGCTGGCCGCCCTGCTGCCCCGGCTGGCCGCCGTCCCGGGCATCGACCGCGTCCGGGTGTCCTACCTGCAGCCGGCCGAGACACGGCCCACACTGGTCAAGGCCATCGCCACCACGCCCGGCGTCGCCGACTACTTCGACCTGTCCTTCCAGCACGCCAGCGAGTCCGTGCTGCGCCGAATGCGCCGGTTCGGCTCCACGGAGTCGTTCCTGGACCTGATCGAGCGCATCCGTGAACTGGCGCCGGAAGCGGGTATCCGGACCAATGTGATCGTGGGTTTCCCCGGCGAGACCGAGGACGACGTCGACGAGCTGGCCCGGTTCCTCACGGCGGCCCGGCTGGACGCCGTCGGCGTGTTCGGCTACTCCGACGAGGACGGCACCGAGGCCGAGGGCCTGCCGGACAAACTGGACGCGGACACGGTCGCCGAGCGCGTCGCCCGGATCTCCGCGTTGGTCGAGGAACTGACGGCGCAGCGCGCCGAGGACCGGATCGGCGACACCGTCGACGTGCTGGTGGAACGGGTCGCCGACGACGAGAACGACTGCGCCGGCCGGGCCGCGCACCAGGCGCCCGAGGTGGACGGCGAGTGCGTGTTCTTCGAGGGTGCCGACGATCTGGCCGTCGGTGACCTGGTGCGCTGCGAGGTGGTCGACTCGGCAGGAGTCGACCTGGTGGTCCGTCCCGTCGAGGTCCTACCGAGGTCGGTGTGACCACGCCGGCCGGCGGCCCGCCCGAGGCGGTGTCCGGCAGCGGCAGCGCCCCGGCCACACCGGTGCCGCTGCTGAACGTGGCCAACGTGCTGACCGTGTCCCGCCTGGTCCTGGTGCCGGTCTTCCTGATCACCCTGTTCGCCGACGACGGCCACCAGACCGGCTGGCGGCTGATCGCCACGGCCGTGTTCGCGATCGCCTCCATCACCGACCACCTCGACGGGAACCTGGCCCGCAGCCGCGGCCTGGTCACCGACTTCGGCAAGATCGCCGACCCGATCGCGGACAAGGCGCTCACCGGCGCCGCGCTGATCGGCCTGAGCCTGCTCGGTGAGCTGCCGTGGTGGGTGACCGTGGTGATCGCGGTCCGCGAGGTCGGCGTGACGGTGCTGCGGTTCTGGGTGATCCGGCACGGCGTGATCCCGGCCAGCCGGGGCGGCAAGGCGAAGACGCTGGTGCAGATCGTCGCGATCGGCCTGTACCTGCTGCCGTTCCCGCACTGGTTCGACCCCGCCCGCTGGGCGCTGATGGGCGCGGCGGTGGTGCTGACGGTCGTCACCGGCGCCGACTACGTGGTCCGGGCTGTCCGGCTGCGGGCCCGCGGCAGGCGCGCCGTGGCGGGTGCACAGGGTGACTGACCTGGTCACGGCGCTCCGGCTGGAGCGCGTCGGCGACGTCGTCGCACTGCTGAAGGACCGCGGGCAGACGGTGGCGGCCGCCGAATCGCTGACGGCGGGCCTGTTCACGGCCGCACTGACGACGGTCCCCGGCTCCAGCGCCGTCGTGCGCGGCGGCCTGGTGGTGTACGCCACGGACCTGAAGGCGAGCCTGGCCGGCGTGCCGGAGGAACTGCTCGCCGAGCACGGCGCGGTCCACCCGGACGTGGCGCTCGCGCTCGCCTCCGGCGCCCGGGACGTCTGCCGCGCGGACTGGGGGGTCGGGCTGACCGGGGTCGCCGGACCCGACCCCCAGGACGGCGTGGCACCCGGTCGGGTGTACCTCGGGTTGGCCGGCCCGGCGGGCCGACGCGGTTACGGGCTGCGGCTGTCCGGCGATCGGCAGGCCGTGCGGACCGAGGCCGTCCGGGCCGCGATCGACGCCCTGTGGGACGCCCTGACCGGGTGATTCACCCGCCGAACACGCTGCGTGGCCGGGCGTCGTCGCCCGGTTGATCACCGGATGCCGGGAACATCCTGGGTAACTGGCACGTTCGCTCTTGGCATAGAGGCGAGAAGTCGGTGCCGACTGACGGTGCCTCTCGGTAATGTGGTCGGCACGGGCGACTAGAAGGGAGGCGCGCGATGGCCGTGCTGTTGCGCGAGGCGATCGGTGATCGGCTCCGCCATGCCCGCACCACCCAGCACCGCACCCTGCGCGAGGTCTCCCGGGCCGCCCGGGTGAGCCTGGGGTACCTGTCCGAGGTGGAGCGCGGGCGCAAGGAAGCCTCGAGTGAGTTGCTGGCGGCGATCTGTGAAGCCCTGGACCTGCCGCTGTCCGACCTGCTGCATCTCGTCGCGACCGACGTGAGTGCCGTGGACGTGCGTACTGTGGAGGACGTGGCGGTGCCGGCCGCGAGCGGCCCGGTGGACGAGGACGGGCGTGTGCGCGCCAAGGCGGAGTCGTCCCTGCAGGGAGGCAGGATGGTTCCGGCCGTGGTGGGCACGGATCTCGCCGACCTGCGGTTGCAACCGGTGCTCAGCCACCGCTTGACCACGTCGATCAGCCCGCGGTCCGGGGGTGTCACGGTCGCGGCCTGACGCTCCTCGCGAGTGCCTCGGCGGCCGAACGGCTGCCGAGGTGGCGTGGATGTGCCGGGGCCGGTGGAAGCTCGCGTCCGTACCTGACACGATGTAGCCCATACGGTACGAGGTCGTTGCTCGGACGCGGGGTGGGGTGGTACCCATCCCAGGCTCGGCAGCAGGGGAGAAGGCAGGCGGAGGAGATGGCCAACCCGTTCGTGAAGACGTGGAAGTACCTGATGGCGGCCTTCTCGTCGAAGGTCGACGAGCTGGCCGATCCGAAGGTACAGATCCAACAGGCCATCGAGGAGGCCCAGCGCCAGCACCAGGCGCTGTCGCAGCAGGCTGCCGCGGTGATCGGCAACCAGCGCCAGTTGGAGATGAAACTCAACCGCCAACTCGGCGAGGTGGAGAAGCTACAGGCGTCGGCGCGCCAGGCACTGGTGCTGGCCGACGAGTCCCGCGCCAAGGGTGACGACGCGAAGGCGACCGAGTTCGAGAACGCCGCCCAGCAGTTCGCCACCCAGCTGGTCACGGCCGAGCAGTCGATCGAGGATTTGAAGACCCTGCACGACCAGTCGTTGCAGGCGGCCGCCCAGGCCAGGCGCGCGGTCGAACAGAACTCGATGATGCTCCAGCAGAAGCTGCAGGAGCGCACGAAGCTGCTCAGCCAGCTCGAACAGGCGAAGATGCAGGAGCAGGTCTCCAAGTCGCTCAACCAGATGAGCGAACTGGCCGCCCCGACCAACACGCCGTCGCTGGACGAGATCCGCGACAAGATCGAGAAGCGTTACGCGACGGCACTCGGCTCGGCCGACCTGGCGAAGAACTCGGTGCAGGGCCGGATGCTGGAGGTCCAGCAGTCGACCGTGAACATGGCGGGCGCCAACCGGTTGGAGCAGATCCGCGCATCGCTGTCCGGCGGTTCCGTGGCCGGCCAGATCACCGGCGGCGGCAACTCGTCGTCGAGCGGCTCGGCGGCGTCGAGCATCCAGCAGGAGATCGCCCAGCGCGTCCAGCAGACGCAGAGCCAGGCCAAGAGCCCGGAGGCCGGCTCGGCTTCCTGATCGTGTGGCAGCAGACGCCCCGCCCGCACCCGCGGACGGGGCGTTCTGTTTGTGCCGGCGGCCTGGCCGCCGGGGTCGGGCCCGCGGCGACCCAAACCCGCGCTGTACGCCGGAACCCCACCGACGCGCGCAACCCTGGGCCGGGCTCACGCCGCGCCAGGGTCGCCCCGGACGGGGCTTCACGCCGGGCGGGGCTCACGCCGGGCCGGGCTCGCGCCGTGCCGCACCTGGCCGCGTCTCCGTCGCCCTCCGCGGGCCGGGTGCGTCGTTCCGACCGGAACCGGCCTCCTTGCCGGTATTCTCCGACATCGCGCCGAGATCAGACTGCAACTCCTGCGCATCCATTCCACTACCTGGCGTAGCCAAACTCCGATCAACTGGGTGTTTTGTCGCAAATGCTGCAAACATTCGTGTGATTATCGAACTGTGATGTGGGTGTTCCCACTACCTGGCGTGGCACTATCGTCGGGGTCTTGTCGAACAGTCGGGAGGGGCACGCGTGGCGCTGTGGACCGTGCACGGCGACGGGCGGCGGCTGGGCAATGACGAGGTCGTGCGGTCTGACGAGCGGTTGAGCTGGCCGTTGACGGTCGGGCTCGGCCTGCAGCACCTGGCCGCTCTGGCCGGTGCCACCGTTCTGGTACCCGCACTGACCGGTTTTCCGGTTTCCACCACATTGCTGTTCTCCGGTGTCGGCACGCTGCTGTTCCTGTTGATCACCCGCAACCGCGTGCCCAGCTATCTCGGCGCGTCGTTCGCGTTCGTCGCGCCGCTGGTCGCCGCGCACAACGACGGGCTCGCCGCGCAGCTCGGCGGGGTGCTGTTCGCCGGGATTCTGCTGGTCGTCATCGGCATCGCCGTCAAGGCGCTGGGCATCCGGCTGATCGACTCGGTCATGCCGCCGGTCGTCACCGGCGCCGTGATCATCCTGCTCGGCCTCAACCTCGCCCCGCAGGCCGCCCACGAGGTCGGTGCCGGTCCCTGGCTGGCCGCCGTGACGATCGCCATCGTCGGACTGTGCGCCACGCTCGCCCGCGGGCTGCTGTCCCGGCTCGCCGTGCTCGCCGGTGTCGTCGCCGGGTGGCTGGTCGCCGCGATCACCGGCAGCCTCGACCCGGTCCGGGTGACCGCGATGGAAGCCGCCCCCTGGGTGTCGCTGCCCGTCGTGCACGAACCGCAGCTGCGGCCGTCCGTGATGCTCGCCGTGCTGCCCGCCGTGATCGTGCTGGCCGCGCAGTGCGTCGGCTACACCAAGGCGATCGGCGCCGTGACCGGGCGGGACCTGGACGGCAACGTCGGTGACGCGCTCATCGCCAACGGCCTGGCCACCGCGATCTCCGGTGCCGGCGGCGGTTCCGGGCTCACGCCGCTGGGCGAGAACACCGGCGTCATGGCCGCCACGAAGGTCTACTCCACCGCCGCGTACGTGACCGCGGCGTGCTGCGCGATCCTGTTGTCCTTCTCGCCCAAGGTGTCCGCGCTGGTCCAGACCCTCCCGGATGGTGTGATCGGTGGCCTGTCGCTGGTGTTGTTCGGGCTGGTCGTGATGATCGGCGTGCGGCTGTGGCTGGACAACGGTGTCGACCTCGCCGATCCGATCACGATGATGGTCGCGGGTGCCGCGATCGTGGCGGGCGCGGGGAACGTCACCATCGACATCGGCTGGCTGAAGGTCACCGGGGTGGTCTGGGGTTCCGCGCTGATCGTGATCGGCCACCCGCTGCTGCGCACGCTACGGGCGATGCGCGCCCAGCGCCGCCTTGCTGATTGACCGCACCAGTCGCGGTCCCGCGTAGACGAACCCGGTGTACAGCTGCACCAGGCTGGCGCCCGCGTCCAGCATCCGCAGTGCGTCGTCGACGGTGCAGATCCCGCCGACACCGATCACCGGCAGTTCGCCGCCCGTCTCCCGGTGCACGAGTTCCACCACGGCCAGCGCCCGCTTCGCCAGCGGCCGCCCGGACAGCCCGCCCACCTGGGCGCCGACCGCCGCGTCCGCCGGGTCGATGCCGTCCCGGGCCAGGGTGGTGTTGGTGGCGATCAGGCCGGCCACCCCGAACGAGGCGCACACCTCCAGCAGTTCGCCGATCGCGTGGTCGGTCAGGTCGGGTGCGATCTTCACCAGCAGCGGCTTGGCCGGACCGGCCAGGGTCGCCGCCTCGTCCCGCAGGCCGCCGAGCAGTTCGGTCAGCATCGCCTTGTCCTGCAGGCCACGCAGGCCGGGTGTGTTGGGGGAGCTGACGTTCACCGCGAAGTAGTCGCCGTACGGATACAGCTCGCGCAGCGACGACCGGTAGTCCGCGACGGCCTCGTCGACCGGTATGACCTTCGACTTGCCGATGCTGATGCCCAACGGCACCGGCAACGGCCCCAGCGCCCGCAACCGGGCCGCCAGTGCCGTGGCACCGGCGTTGTTGAAGCCCATCCGGTTGATCAGCGCCCGGCTGGCCGGCAGCCGGTAGAGCCGGGGGCGCGGGTTGCCCGGCTGGGCGTGCCACGTGACCGTGCCGACCTCGACGTGCCCGAACCCGAGCGCCGCCCAGCCGGGCAGCGCGATCCCGTTCTTGTCCATCCCGGCGGCCAGGCCCACCGGGTTGGGGAACCGCACCCCGAACACCGTGCGCGGCGCGGCGACCGCGTACCGGCGGCGCAGCGGCGCGAGCGCGGCCGGCACCCGGCTGGCCCTGGCCAGCGCGTTGAGCGTGAACTCGTGCGCCGCCTCGGCGTCCCCGGAGCCGACGCGGAACAGAACGGGCCTGATCAGACGGTCGTACACACGTCAAACCCTAGGACGGCGCCGGTCCCGGCTGGCACTTCGGGCAGTACCAGGTGTGCCGGACCGGCACGTACGACCCCTGTTCGCCGGACCGGATCGCCGTGCCGCACCGCAGGCACGCCTTCCCGGTCCGCTGGTACACCCAGTGCTGCCGGCCCCGCGCCACCTCGCCCGTCGTGCTCTGTTCCGGTCGAAAGGCGTTGCGTAG
>DASZXM010000866.1:0-18230 GCA_035546415.1 Pseudonocardiaceae bacterium | reverse complement strand
CGATGATCACCGCGCCCAGCGCGCCGGTGGCCAGGTCGTCCCACAGGAAGTCGAACCGTTCCTGGCCCGGCGTGCCGAACAGGTACAGGATCAGCGACGCGTCCAGCGTGATGCGGCCGAAGTCCAGCGCGACCGTCGTCGTCGTCTTCTGCGACAGCAGTGACGCGTCGTCGACACCGACCGAGCGCTCCGTCATCGCCGCTTCGGTGACCAGCGGCTCGATCTCGGAGATGGCTCCGATGAAGGTGGTCTTGCCCACCCCGAAGCCGCCGCTGACGACGATCTTGACAGCCGATGGGGAGCTGGAGTCCACGTCGTTGGACCGTTCAGAGCGCCCGTACAAGATCCCTGATCCTCTCGATCACGTGCACTGGCAGCTCCGTGGGCTCGTGCAACGAGATGTACCTACCGGTATACAGATCCGCGATGAGGACTCGCGCCACACCGATCGGGACGCCGAGCCTGGCCGCGATCTCGGCCAGCGACACGGGTCGCTGGGCCAGTTCGACTATCTGTCGCTGTTCGAACTGCAACGGCGCCGACAGCGCCGCTGGCAGTGCTTCGACCAGGGTCTCGATCCGCAGGCCGTCATGCAGCGGCCTGGTCCGTCCCCTGGTCACGATGAACGGCCGGACGAAGACGCCGTCGTCGTCATCCTGCGTCGACTGTCCCACGAGTCCCGGTCGCTCCGGCTCCGGTTCGGCCGTGGCGTTCGACTCGAACCAGGGCTGCGGCTGCGAGAGGGGGATCATGCGCGGGTCGGGCAGTCGAGGTGCATCCTCGTCCCGATGTCTCACCTGCGTCCTCCCACCGGTCCGGTTACCGACGAAGTACGAGTCGACCGCACGGAACAAAGCGACGGCACGGCGCTTCGCCCGTCGCGTCTCATCTCAGCAGCGTCTCTCGGAGTTCGGAGATCAGGCCCGGCGTGAGCAGGCCACCCGCCCGCTCCGCGAGTACCGCGATCTCGTAGCCGATCAGGCCGATGTCGCACCGTTCATCGGCCAGCACCGCGATGCAGCTGCCGTCGCTGATCGTCGAGACGAGCAGGAAACCCTTCTTCATCTCGATCATGATCAGCTTCAGGCCGTCGAAGTCGTAGTACCGCGACGCGCTCTTCGCCAGGCTGGCCAGACCGGACGTGAGGGCGGCGAGTCTGTCCGCCGCCGTTCTGTCCAGGCCGTCCGACATCGCGATGAGCAGACCGTCCGAGGAGACGGCGACGGCGTCCCGCACACCGTCCGTGCCGCGTACGAAATTGCTGATCAACCAGTTGAAGCTCTGGGGGTTGGTGTCCATGTCCAGGTCAGTGGTCACCTGGCTCCTCCTCGCGTACCACGTGAGACTGTGCGGGTTCGTCGCTGATCGGGGACCGGCCGCTCATGGTCATCTCGCCGCGCTGGTGCCCGCTGCGGAACGCGGACAGCATGCTGCTCACCTCGCTCGGTGACCGGTCCTTCGCCGGGGCGTCGGACGTGTGGTGGGACGGCGTCGGCGCGGCAGGCGGTCGGCCGGCGTCGGTGCCGCGATGGCGCGGTTGCCGTTTCACGAGGCCGTTCCTGGTCCGTTCCGGTGTCGATCCCGATCCTGGTCCTGCTGGTGGTGCCGATCTCGCTGCCGAACCGTTGGTCTGGCCGATGTCGGTCCGCGCGGGATTGTACGGCGCGGTGGAGGCCAATGTGGCCACTGAAACGGTCTTCATCGGCGCATCGGGGTGACTGGCCAGTTCCTGCTCGGTCGGCCAGCGGTGCGGCGGGGTTGCCGTCGAGTGGGACATCGCGACCGGCTGCGGCTGCGGCACCACCGTCGTCGTGGCCGGTGGTTTCGATACAGGTGCGATGCGCTGGGTGGCCGCCGCCGACGATCCCGCCGCGACCGGCTGCTGCCGGGTGACCGACGCGGTCGCGGTCGCCGCGGTGGCCGTGACAGTGGCCGGAATCACCGGCTGCGGCCCGGTGTCGTGGCCGGACCGGACCGGCGGCCTCGGCTGGCGCTCCGGCTCCGCCGTGGCCCGTGTGCCGGCGCCGGTGTCGGCGGTCGCGTCGGGCCGGTCGGTGACCAGTTCGGCGGGCAGCAGCATACGGGCGGTGATACCGGTGACCGGCGACTCGCCGAGTTCCACCTGGATGTTGAGCTGCCCGGCCAGACGACCGACTACGTAGTGGCCGAGGAATCTCGTTGGGGCGACGAGGAAGTTCTCCTCGTCGCGCAGTCTCGCCTTGGCCTTCTCCAACTCGTCGCGCGGCATGCCGATGCCGTAGTCCACAACGGCCAGCAGATACCGGTTGCCGGTCTTGCGGCCGTAGATCTCGACCTCCAGGTCGGGGGACGAGAACGACAGGCCGTTCTCCACCAGTTCGGCCAGCATGTGCGCGACCTCGGCCACCACCGAGCCTGCCACCCAGCCCTCGTCCACCCTGCGCAGCACCACCCGGCGGTAGTCCTCCACTTCGGACAGCGCGGCGCGGATCACGTCGGCCACCGGCAGCGGCGCCGACCACGGCCGCGGGCTGGTCTCGCCGACCAGGACCAGCAGGCTCTCGGCGTTGCGTCGCATACGGGTGGCCAGGTGGTCCAGTTCGAACATGTTGGCCAGCGCGCCGGGGTCCAGTTCCTCGCGCTCGAACTCGCTGATCAGGGACAGCTGCCGGCGCACCAGGTTCTGGTTGCGCCGGCCCAGGTTGGCCAGCGACGCCGTCGTGTTGCGGCGGATCAGGGCCTGCTCGGACGCCAGCGTCAGTGCGGTGCTCTGCACCTGATCCAGGGCGGTGGCGACCAGCTTGATCTCGCTGGCCGCGTTGCCGGGCACCGTCACCGGCGGTGGCGGTGGCACCTCGGTCTCGGTGGTCTGCATCAGGGCCACCGTCTCGGGCAGCCGCTTGGACGCCACCGTGTTCGCGTCCCTGGCGAGCGAGCCCAACGGGCCGATGACCGACCGGGCTGCGCCGATGACCAGGGCGATCATCGCGGCGATGGTCAGCACGGCCAACACGCTGATACCGATCAGCAGCGTCAGCGCCGTGCTGCGCAGTGAGTCGGCACGGGACGTGATGTCCGAACCGACGCTCTGCTGCACGCCGCGCAGGCTTTCCAGGACGGTGTTCATCGAGTCCGACCAGTTGACCGGGTCGACCCGGCTGGGCAGGCCGCCGTCGCCGTTGCCGACACCGTTGATCGCGACACCCTCGTCCTGCACGGACTGGTCACCGGCCGGCGACTGCAGCGCGGCGTCCAGGTCGGCGCGCTCCTGCGGCGTCGCGAACTGGTCGTACCTGGCGATCGCGGCCTGCTTCTGGCCGAGCACCTCGACGAACTTGCTGTAGTTGTCGACGCTCATCCGGTTCTGCGCGAACACCGCGGACAGCAGGCCCTGCTCCTGGCCGGCGAACTCCTTGACGTCACCGAGCGCGTACAGCGCCTGCAGGCCGTGCCGCAGGCTGCCGTCCTGCGCCTGGTCCAGGCCGAGGTCCAGCGCGTTGAGCGCGGTGATGGCGTCGGTGTAGAAAGTGAACGTCGGCGCGTCCTGGGCCTTGTCCTGGTCTACGTCGGACCGGATGGTCGTCAGGCCGCTCAGCTTCGCCAGTGCCGTGCGCACCTGGTCGGCGCCCACCGCGCTGTAGCCCGAGCCGTTGAGGGTCTGGTTCAGCGCGCCGAGCGCGGCGTCGGTCTGCTGGCGCTGCGGGACGAGCTGTGCCTGGAACTGGTTGCCGCCACCGAGCAAACCGTTGGTCAGCGCCCGTTCCTTCTGCAACTGCTGCACCGCGTCCTGGACGCGTAACGCGACCGTGACGACCTGACTGGTCTGATTGGCCGCCTGGTAGTTACTCGTTTCGTTGGCGATCAGGAAGCCCAACAGGACCAACACCAGTGCCAGCGACACGACGAGGATGCGGACCAGCTTGGCCCGGATCGACTTGGGCCACAGCATGAGGTCGGCGGCCCTGGCGATGACGCTCGGTGCGGTCGGGGTCCGGGAAGCCTGCGGTGTTGCTGGTCCGGGCCACTCCGCTGTCGGCCATTCGGGCACTTCCTCCGGCCCGTTCTCCCCATCTGTGGGGACTCGGTGACGCGCGACCACGCTACCTCCGTTTGATGCGTTCTCACGGTCGCGTGTCGGCCATTCTTCGCCAGGCCAGGATTGCGACACCGGAGACGGCGCATCTTATCCGGACACCGGCGCGTCGGACCAGACCATGGTTGGCGTCCTCGAAAATTCCCCGCGCTGATTTCTCTCGTCACGGGAAGGATGTGCGCGGGGACTCTCCGTAGCATGCCGCCGCATCGGGAATGCCGGACGGTGATGAACCGGACCAGACGGATACGACGGCACTCGTCTCAGAACGTGGTCGGCGGCAGCGGATGCGGCTGGGAATACGTGGTGACCGGCGCGTCCCGGTCGTCGGTCACGTACACCGGGCCGGACAGGATGACCTGGCCGTTGGCGATCGTGCTCATCACGGCGCCCTTCATCCCGTTGTGGTCGGTCGCCGAGAACCCGTACGGCGCCAGGTTCGGTCCCATGAAGGTGGAGCCCTTCGTGGCCAGGGCGCTGAGCAGGCCCTGGCGGGTGGGCTTGGGGCCCGCCGCGTGCAGCGCCTGGTACGTCGCGTACGCCATTGTCATTCCGTTGATGGCGTAGAAATCGAACGGCTGGCCAGCCTCATACGTGTCGTGCACGGTGCGGAACAAGTGCACCCACGGATTTGCCTCGTCATTCGGGGACGGGATATAGCTGTCCGAGATGACACCGTTGGCGATGGAGATGTTCGCCGAACCCTTCGAATACTGCGTGATGAGACCGGCGAGTGGCGAGGGATCGGAACCGACGTTGCTCACCACGAAAGTCGGGTGATAGTCCAGCTGCGCGGCGGCCAGCAATGCGAGCGCGACCGCGGCCGGAATGCCGAAGATGACGACGACCTGGGCGTGGGCCTGTGCGGCCGCCGCGATCTGCGCACCGAGTCCCTTCGTCAGGTAGTTCGGGTCGTAGGACTGCTGTGTGACCACCTGACCGTTTTCCAGGACCTGGTTGAGCCCTTCCTGGCTGTTCTGCCCGAGGTCGTCGTCCTGCAGGAGGTACGCGACCTTGTCGGTGGGGAAGTTGGTGCGCACGTACTGGCCGAGGACCTTGCCCTCGACCTTGTAGTCCGGGAAGTAGCCGAACGTGTCGGGATAGTTCTGCGGGTCGTTGAAGCAGGTGCAGCCGCTTTCCACGAACAGGTCGGGGATGCCGTTGCTGTTCAGGTAGTTCACCACGCCCTGGTGCGGCGCGGTGCCGAGACCGCCGATCATCGCGAAGATCTTGTCCTGGTTGACCAACTGCTGGGTCACGCGCAGCGAGTTGACCGGGTTGTACTGGTCGTCCAGGTACTCGAACCTGATCTTGCGGCCGTACACGCCGCCGTGCGCGTTGATGTACTGGAAGAACGCGTTCGCCGCCTGCGACACCTCGCGGTATCCCGGCGACGCCGGTCCCGACAGCGGTTGGTGGCTGCCCAACACGATCTCGGTCGAGGTCACACCGGGCGCGCTGTCGTTGCTGTCATTGGATGCGAAGCGCACCACCACCACCGCTGCCGCGACGACAACCAGCACCGTGAGCACCGTCAAAATCAAGCCGCGATTGGAAATCGGACCTACACGTTGCGTCACGGTTCCTCCTCACATCCTGGGCCACCAGGTCCGCTTCGAGTCTGGCAGCCGTCGGGAACCGTGGTCGACATCGTGCTCACAATTGCCGGCGAAACTCTACCTTACTGGAGGTTGTGCTAGCTCTTTGCCAGGTGGGCCAGTTCCGCCGCCACTCGTGCCTCGTGTTCTTCCAGGTCCTTCCTGGCGCGCCCCGGACTCCACCGGCCGCTCATCACGAAGATCAGCGGGATGAAGACGACTTCGCCACCCACGCAGACCCACCACCAACTCTGCCACTGACCGGGGGTAGAACGCGAGGCTTGTTCAACTTCGGTAAGGTGTTGCTGGAGAAACGCCTGGTCGGCACGTGGTATGGCCGCAGCGGCCTGGAGGCGCTGGGTGGCCGTGGCCGCGTCCACATGGAATGCCTGCGCGATCTCGCCGACCGCCTTCGCGGCCGCGCCCTGGTTGGCCGGCTCGGCGGACAGGGTGGCCAGTGTGGTCTTGTCCACGGCACTCAGCGTCGCCAGCTGTGGCGCGTACTTCGCCGCCAAGGTCTGGACCTGTGTGCCGTACTGCACGAGCGGCGTCATCGAGCTGACCACGAACGGCAGCACGAAGATGGACACCGCGACGACCGCCCGGATGATCCAGCCCCACACCGCCAGACCGGTTGCCGTCAGCGCCGGGTTGCGCTGCTCCACGGTCTCGGTGAAGCTCGCCATCCACGGCGCGTAGGCGATGCCCATGAACACCGCGAGCAGGCTGATGATCCAGACGAACGTGTAGTAGCCGGTCGCCGGATGTGATGTCCGGGTGAGGAACACGATCGTCATCGCGATCGACCCGACCGCGCCCACCACCATGAACGGCTTGCGCACCCGCAGCCGGTCGGACACCACGCCGACCACGATCAGCGCGATCGCGTCGAACGCCCAGAACCAGTTGCCGATCCCGTTGGCCTGCGCCAATGTGAACCCGAAGATCGTGGTGAAGTAGACGGTGAAGAATCCGACCGCGGTGTAGTAGATGATCAGGAAGACCGAGATCGCGAACGCCGACCCGATGATGTTGACGTGCATCATCTGGCGCCACGGCCGTTCCGTCGCCGCCTTCAGGTCGATGCCGGCGGCGCGGGCCTCGATCAGCGCCCTGTCCCGCATGCTCACCATCAGTTGGTCGCGCAGCCGGGGGGACAGTTCGCGCAGGCCGAACAGCGCGACCGCGAACACGACGAGCCCGACGATGCCGCAGATCACGAACTGGTCCTGCCAGGCGGGCAGGCTGGCGACCGTGTGACTGGACACTTCGGACAGTACGAGACTGCCGACGACCGGCCCGAGGGTCCAGAAGCCCATCGCCGACGCCCTGCCCAGCTGGGGCGAGAAGTCGCGCACCAGCGCCGGCGTGGCCACCAGGATGATGCCCTCGACGAAGCTGACGACGGCGAACAGAATGGCGAAAGTAAGCTTGTCGGGCGCATTGGGCAAACCGAACAGGATGAGCACCCCGGTCACGCCGAGGCCGTAGGCGACCAGGTTGGCCCGGCCCCACCGGTCCGCGAGACCGGCCACCAGGGAGGAGAACGCGCCGATGGCGTTGCCCACCACGCTGATGTAGACGTAGTAGGTGAAACTCATGTCGTAGTGGGCGATGATCGCCGGCGACACGGCGCCGCCCACGTACAGTTCGTAGTAGAGCACGATCGTCGCCGCCACCACGATGCCCAGGTACCAGTACCGGCGGGCGGTGGTCGGGTAGTGGTCGACGCGGCGTTGCCAGAGCAGGCGGCTCGCCGGGTTTCCGGAGACCTGTTCGGTGTCGGCGGGGACAACTGCGGCCATGACGCCTCCTTCGAGGAGGAACACGGCCGCGGGGCAACCCGGGCCCGCTTCCGGTGCCGGGACGGCGGCCGTGGCCGTCGCGTGGCGCCGGGGTGCCACGCGAGCCGGCGCGATCCCCGTGGGGAGGCGTCGATCCGACAACCGTGCGCACGCCGATGTCCGCAACGATAATGTGGGGTCGTTCACTGGTACGCCCACGTACTTTAGAGGCAGTGGCACGATGGTACAAGAGGGCTCGCTGGCCAGGACGCACGGCGCGTCCCCTGGTCTGCCCAGGGGACGGTCCAGCCTGCCGCGGTCGGCGGTGCGGGCCGCCCAGCGGCAGCGACTGCTGGCCGCCGCAGTCGCCGCGACGGCCGAGAACGGCTTCTACGCCATCACGGTCGCCGACATCGTCGGTCGCGCGAAGGTGTCCCGGGCGGCGTTCTATGCGCACTTCGCCGACAAGGAGGACTGCTTCCTGGCGGCCACGGCACACGGCGGGGCGCTCCTGTTCGACGCCGTCGTCACGGCCACCAGGAACACGCCGGACGACGCGTCGCCGGAGGACGTGCTGCGCGCGGGCTGCCGGGCGTTCCTGCGGTTCCTGGCCGACGAGCCGGCCTTCGCCCGGGTGTTCTACATCGACATGCCCGCGGCCGGTGCGGGCGCGGTGGCCAGGATGGACGCCGCGCAGCACCGGTTCGCGGAGCTGAACCGGCAATGGCACGACCAGTCCCGCGCGCGGCGACCGGACTGGCCGGAGGTGCCCTACGACGCCTACCTCGGACTGTCCGGCGCCACAACGGAACTGGTCAGCGTGCGGGTCCGGCACGGCCGCACCGCCGAGTTGCCCGAGTTGGAGGACACGCTCGTCGCGCTGCACATGGCCGTGCTGGCCGGGCGGGCGTGGCCGGGCAGTTGACGTCCACTGTGGAGTGTCGGTTGATCGGTGGTTGATGAGTCGGGCGGCAAAACGTAAGGTGCCGACATACCGACCAGTCGGTGTGGGTGGCGGTGCGACTTCGGCGCGGAAGTGAGGCTGGGATGGGCGAGCGGAACTTGGCTCGGCAGGCGGAACGCCAGCTGGCGGCCCTCGGCGAGTGGGACTCGCTGTGGTTCGAGGGCCGGTGGTGGACCAGCACCGAGCTGGCCGACGGCGCGTCCCGGCTGGCCACCGGCCTGATCGGACAGGGCGTCGCGCCGGGCGACCGGGTCGTCGTGCTGATGGCCAACTGCCCGGAAGTGCTCATGACCTACACGGCGCTCTGGCGCGCCGGCGCCGTGGTGACGCCGCTGATCTTCCTGGTCAGCGAGAAGGAGCTGCACGCGGCGCTGGTCGACTCGGAGGCGGTCGCCGTCGTCACCACCGCCGAGTTCCTGCCGAAGGTGAACGCCGCGATCGACGGTGTGCCGTCGGTGAAGTTCGTCGTGCTGGCCGGTGCCGCCCCGGACGGCGTGACCACGTCCGTACCACTGCTCGACCACGCCGAGCTGGCCGCGAGCGAGCCGGGCACCATCGTGGACCGCGCCGACGACGACCTGGCCGCCCTGCTCTACACCGGTGGCACCACCGGCCGGTCCAAGGGCGTCCCGCTCACCCACGCCAACCTGTTCTGGTGCGGGGCGTCCACGCAGGAGGCCAGTGCGGGCGAGAACCTGCCCAGCACGCTCGTGCCGCTGCCGCTCGCGCACGCGTACGGCCTGCTGGTGACGTGCATCGGCATGCACCAGACCGAGCCGCACCAGACCATCCTGATGCGCTGGTTCGACCCGGCGGGCTGGGTCAAGCTCGCGCAGGAACACCGGGCCACCCGGTCCGCGCTGGTGCCGTCGATGATCCAGATGCTGCTCGGCCAGCCCCTGGAGGAGGCCGACCTGTCCGCCATGGTCGCCGTCTCGTCCGGCGCGTCGCCACTGGCCGGCGACGTGCGCGACGAGTTCGAGGCCCGGGTGCCCAGCGCGACCGTCTACGAGGGCTACGGGTGCACCGAGTCCGCGTCGATCATCTCCAGCACGCCGCTGGGCAAGCGCCGCAAGGGAAGCGTCGGCATCCCGGTGCCCGGCTGCGAGGTCGCCATCCGCGACGACCTGGGCCGGGACGTCCCGGCCGGCACCGACGGCGAGATCTGCGTGCGGTCGCCCGGCGTCATGTCCGGCTACTGGCAGGCGCCCGACGTGTCGGCGACGACCGTGGTGGACGGCTGGTTGCACACCGGCGACATCGGCCACGTCGACGACGACGGCTACCTCTACGTGGTGGACCGCAAGAAGGACCTGATCATCCGGGGCGGCTTCAACGTCTACCCGAGGGATGTCGAGGACGTGCTGCTGGCGCACCCCGCCGTTGCCATGGCCGGCGTCGTGGGCAGGCCCGACCCCCGGCTGGGCGAGGAGGTCGTCGCGTTCGTGTCGCTGCGACCCGGCACGACCGTGACCGCCGACGAGCTGACCGCGCACGTGAAGCAGCGCATGGCGGCCAACAAGTACCCGAGGGAGATCCGGATCGTCGACCAGGTGCCCCTGACCAGCGTCGGCAAACTGGACCGCAAACGGTTGCGGGACCAGGTCCGCGCGGGCGGGGCGCCGGCGTGACCGACGGGATGACCGCGGGGGAGCGGTTCGCCGACATGGACGCCTATGAGGAGGCCCGCGCGGAGGGCCCGCACATCTGGCGCACACTGGGCTACCGCCGGGTCGACATCCGGCCCGGCAGCAGCACCGTCGAGTGGGACGCCCCGGTCGACTACTGTTTCCCGGCCAGCGGCGGCCCGATCGTGCAGGGTGGCATGGTCACGGCACTGCTGGACTCCAGCATGGGCGGCGCCTGCTGGACGGTGCTGGACCGGGATCAGGTCTTCCTGACCGCCGACCTGCGGGTGGAGTTCCTGCGCGCCTGCCGGCCGGGCACGCTGCGCGCCGTCGGCCAGGTGGTGCGCCGCACGCGCCGGGTGGTGTTCTGCTCGTCGTCGCTGTACGACAGCGAGGGCGTCGAACTGGCGGCCGCGCGCTGCACACAGGTGGTGCTCCCGGCCGACGGCCACGCCGGCCGCTACGACCAGGCGATCATGGCCGGCGAGACGGGGCAGGAGTGACCCGCCGGGCTGTGCCACCATGGCTGGTGTGACCGGTTCCCTGCCATCGAACGAACCACCCGAGCCGAACGACGCCAAGGACACCGACGAGGCCGGTGTCGCCGGATCGGTGACCGACGAGTGGGTGGAGGTCTACCAGCCGGACGGCACGCCGCAGGAGGAGGAACCGCTCCCGCCGCGTGCCACGGCGAGCCGGTCGGGTGTCACCACCGTCGTGCTGTTCGTCATCGCGTTGCTGCTGGTCATCGTGGGCTCCGTGACGCCGCTGTTCGAGGCGTCGCTGCGGGTGTCGCGCAGCGCGGCCGCCACCATCCGGTCCGCGCCCCTGCTGGACGCCGACGCGTGGCAGATGCACGTGGTGGACAGCCCGGTGCTGGCCAACACCGGACG
Organism: Pseudonocardiaceae bacterium; assembly: GCA_035546415.1. Taxonomy (GTDB): domain Bacteria; phylum Actinomycetota; class Actinomycetes; order Mycobacteriales; family Pseudonocardiaceae; genus DATEPR01. The sequence goes on along the minus strand of DASZXM010000866.1, from coordinate 7,291 downwards.
CAGCATCGCGATGCCGGTGCCGATCGGCTACCCGCTGGCACTGGCGGCCGTGCTGCTGCTGGCCGCCGTGGCACTGTGGCTGCGCACCGGACAGGACGGGCGCACCGCACGGGTGGCCCGGCCGGTCGGCCTGACCGCCGCGGTGTTCCTGGCCGGACTGGTGTTCGCGCTGGGCATGTTCGAACTGGCGTGGGGCGGTGCCGGGTCGTCGGAGCTGTTCGACGGTCTGATCACCCACATCGGTCTGGGCTACTGGATGCTGTGCGGGGCCGCGGTCGTCGCGATCGCCGCCGTCGTGTTCGGCTACCGGGTGCGGCCCGCGCCGGACCAGCCGGAGCCGGCCCAGTGGGCGCCGCCACCGCGGCCGGACGAACGGCAGGTGCCGCCCGGCCAGCCCCCGGAGTGGCCGGTGGTCGCCGTCATCCCAGCCGATGAGAAAACGAACTGGTGACCGACGCGGGGATCAGCCACCGGCAGGTCAATGCGAGCACCGCCAGCCCGACGGCGCCGAACAGCAGCACCCACATCAGGCCGGGCACCCGGGTCAGCCGGGCCAGTTGGTCGGCGTCCGAGTCCGGTGCCCGACCCCGGGTGCGGGCGCGTTGCAGTTCGAACACCGGCCGGATGCCGGCCAACACGAGGAACCACGTGAACGCGTAGGCGAACGCGGCCTGCACCTGCGCCGACGTGAACCACGAGATCAGGAAGACGGCGGCGCCGGTGACCAGGATCGACGCCACGCCGTACGCGTTGCGCACCGCGATCAGCATCGCCACCAGGAACAGCACGGTCAACCACAGCAGGGCGGTGATGTGGCCGGTGGCCAGCAACGCGGCGCAGCCCAGCCCGAGCAGCGACGGCGCGACGTAACCGGCGAGCGCGGTGGCCACCATGCCCGGCCCGTGCGTCTTGCCCCGCGACAGCGTCACGCCCGACGTGTCCGAGTGCAGTTGGATGCCGGACAGTCGCCGGCCCACGAGTAGTGCGACAAGGGCGTGGCCGCCCTCGTGCGCGATGGTCACGACATTGCGTGCCACCAGCCACACGCCGCGGATGAACACAGCGAGCAGGGCGACGCCCGCGGCGCCGAGCACGACGGCGACCGGTGGGGTGGGCTGGACGCTCGTCACCTGATGCCAGACGTCGCTGATCGTCGGGGAGTGCACCCCGCAACCTCATCATCTCGGCAGTCCGGCCCTGTCACCGGATGGCGGAGTTTCCGAGAGGTCGTGACGGAACGGACGTAAGGGACGGTTCGGCGGCGGTGTTCCGTATGGCGGGACACGCCAATTGAAATCGGGAATCGGTCGGCGAAGGATAGGTAAGCCTGCCGACCGAACTTCCCTCGACCAGCCCTCCCGTCGAGGGTGGAGATACTTCGCCCCCGCCTGGTGACCCCGGGCGGGGCGAAGGTCTGGCCCGACAGCACTGCCGCAGGTCGCCGTGAACGACACCCTGTCGCACAGCAGCCGGCGCCGCACCCGCCCGCCCACACCACAACCGCCGGCCCGCGTCTCAATCGGCGGCCCGCGCCGCAGCCGCCGGCCCGGCACCTCAGCCGCCGGCGCACATCGCAGCCGCCGGCCCGCGTCTCAATCGGCGGCCCGCGCCGCAGCCGCCCGGCGGCCATCGCGCGCGGTCGTTTACCGCCGCTCACACTGGCGGCCACCCGTGCGCACCTGTCGGCCGTCGCTGCCGGCCGCGCCCGGAGTCGACGCCGGCTGCCGTGCGGCGCCGGCTGCCGCGCTGGCCGGGCGGGTGCGGTAATTCCGTTGCTCCTGGCGGCCTCGGACCCGCACCATCTGTCACCATGACCGCCACTCGTGCCCGCTGTCGTACCGCCCGTACGGCGATCGGCGCGCGTCGACAGTGGCTGTTCGTCCGAACGGGAGGCTGCCCACCGCCGCCGCGGTGAGCGCCCTCGTCGCGGGGTTGCTCGCTGGTTACGGCGCCGCCATTCCGATCGGTGCCATCGGTGCCCTGCTCATCACCCTCGCCGCCCGCACCTCCCTGCGGGTCAGTGCCGCCGCCGCGCTCGGTGTGGCCACTGTGGACGGTGCATACGCGCTCGTCGCGATGCTCGGTGGCAACGCCATGGCCGCCGCCATCGCGCATGTCGCCGGGCCGATGCGGTGGATCGCCGCCGGCGTGCTCGCCGCCATCGCCGTGCGCACCGCGCTGGCCGCGCTGCGCAGGACCGACACACCCGGGGTCGCCCTCACGACCCCGCTGCGTGCCTACCTGACCCTCATCGGGCTGACCGCACTCAACCCGACCACCGTCGTCTACTTCGCCGCCCTCGCCGTCGGCCGGCAGACGACCAGCGACCTGTTCGTGGTCGCCGTGTTCGTGTCGTCGGCCAGTTGGCAACTGGTCCTCGCCTGCGGCGGGCGGCTGTTGGGGCGGTTCGTGGACACGCCGCGCGGGCGGCTGGTCACCGGGATGGCCGCGGCCCTCGTCGTTCTCGCGCTCGCCGTGAAACTAGCGTGGTAGCCGCCGCCACACCGCCTGGGGCAGCAGGCGCATGCCGAAGAACACGGGTCGCAGCACGCCGGGCACCCACGCCACGCGGCGACCCCGGTCCAGCGCACTGACCGTCGCGTCGGCCACCTGGTCGGGCGTGCTGGAGAACGGTGCCGGCGACATGCCCGCCGTCATCCGGCCGATCACGAAACCCGGGCGTACCAACAACAGTCGCACGCCACTGCCGTGCAGCGCGTCGGCCAGGCCACTGGCGAAACCGTCCAGGCCGGCCTTGGCCGAACCGTAGACGTAGTTCGCCCGCCGCACCCGCATCCCGGCGACCGACGAGAACACCACGACCCGGCCGCGTCCCTGGGCCCGCAGCAGGTTCGCCAGCACCGTCAGGATGCTCACGTGCGCCACGTAGTCCGTGTGCACAATGGACAGTGCGTGGGCGACATCGGCCTCGGCGCGCCGCTGCTCACCCAGGATGCCGAACGCCACCACCACCGCGTCCAGCGGCCCGTGCTCGGCGACGATCTTGTCCATCAGCGCCTGGTGCCCGGCCACGTCGTCCGCGTCGAACTCCACCGGGTGCACCGACGCGGGGCCCAGGTCGACGTCCAGCGAGTCCGACCGCCGGGCCGCCAGGACGACCTTCGACATGCCTTGGTCGACGAGGCGCTTCGCGACGGCAAGGCCGATCTCGCTGCGTCCGCCGAGCACCAACAGCGTTCCAGTCACGCCCGTCAGTGTGTCACCACGGGATGCCGGTGTAGTTCTCGGCCAGTGACGTCGCCATCGCCCGCGACGTCACCACGTAGCGCAGCTGCGCGAGCTGCAGTTGGGCGGCCATCGGGTCGGCGTCCTGGTTGACGTGCAGCATCTCCGTCATCCACACAGCGAAGTGCACCGCGCGCCACACCTGTTGTTCGCGGGTCGCCGAATAGGCGTCCAGGAGGTCGCGCCTGCCGTCCCGGAGCGACGCGATCATCGCCTTCGCCAGGAACGCCGCGTCACCGAGCGCCAGGTTGAGGCCCTTCGCGCCGGTCGGCGGCACGATGTGCGCCGAGTCGCCGGCCAGGAACAGGTTGCCGTGCCGCATCGGGGTCGTCGCGAACACCCGCATCGGGGTGATCGACACGTCCGTGACGGGGCCGGGCTTCAGCTCCCAGCCGGGCAGCGCGAACCGCGTGGCCAACTCGGCCCAGATCCGGTCGTGCGGCCAGTTGTCCAGCGACTCGTCCGGCGCCACCTGGAGGTACAGCCGGCTGACCGTGGGTGAGCGCAGGCTGTGCAGCGCGAAACCGTTGTCGTGCCGGGCGTAGATCAGTTCGTCGGTGGACGGCGGAACGTCGGCGAGGATGCCCAGCCACGCGTACGGGAAGTCGCGCTGCCACTCCTGCCGGCCGGGCACCGCGGCCCGGCTGATGCCGTGGAAACCGTCGCAACCGGCGATCATGTCGCACTCGACGCGGTGCCGGTCGCCCGCCTTGTCGACGTAGCTCAGCACCGGCAGATCACCATCCACATCGGACACCGTGGTGTCGGACACCTCGAACTCCAGCGGCAGCCCACTGGCCTCCCGGGCGTCCATCAGGTCCTTCACGATCTCCGTCTGCGCGTACACCGTGACGGTGCGGCCGGTCAGCTCGCGGAAGTCCACGTGGTGCCGTTCCCCGGCGAACTGCACGTAGATCCCGTCGTGCACCAGGCCCTGTCGGTCCAGCCGGTCGCCGACCCGCGCGTCCCGCAGCAGGTCGGCGACCCGCTGCTCGACGACGCCGGCCCGCTGCCGGGCCCGGACGTACTCCCGGTCCCGGTTCTCCACGACGACACTGTCGATCCCGGCCAGTTCCAGCATCCGCGCCAGCAGCAACCCGGCCGGCCCCGCGCCGACGATGCCCACCTGCGTCCTGGTCACGTCCGGTCCCTTCACGGTCGCCTGCTTCACGCACGAGTGTGCGCAGCACGAACCAGCGTTCAGCAAGCGAACATATGGCGCGGTGTGACGTACGTCAATAGACGCACCGGAGTGCGTCCACGTGCGGTTGACCCACTGCTGCTCACCGCTCTAGTGTTCGGAAACGAAGGTAGTCGTTCGAAATGCGAACACTCGAACTGGAGGCGTGTCGCGTGCCCGTCGCCACTTTCGCCGGCCTCGACGAGGCCGTCGCCGACCTGGTCCACGACGGTGACACGGTCGCGTTGGAGGGCTTCACCCACCTCATCCCCTACGCCGCGGGCCACGAGATCATCCGGCAGCGCAGAACCGGGCTCACCCTGGTGCGGATGACGCCGGACCTGATCTACGACCAGCTGATCGGCGCGGGCTGCGCGGCCAAGCTGGTGTTCTCCTGGGGCGGCAACCCGGGTGTCGGCTCGCTGCACCGCTTCCGGGACGCCGTCGAGCACAGCTGGCCGGTGCCGCTGGAGATCGAGGAGCACAGTCACGCCGGCATGGCCAACCGGTACGTCGCGGGCGCGTCGGGCCTGCCGTTCGCCGTGCTGCGCGGCTACACCGGCACCGACCTCGTCGAGCACACGGCGACCATCAAGACCATCACCTGTCCGTTCACCGGGGAGGTGCTCACCGCGGTGCCGGCGCTGCGGCCGGACGTCACGGTGATCCACGCCCAGCAGGCCGACCGGCAGGGCAACGTGCGGATGTGGGGCATCACCGGCGTGCAGAAGGAGGCCGTGCTGGCCGCGGACCGCTCGCTGGTCACGGTCGAGGAGGTCGTCGACGAGTTCGAGCCGCGTGCCGGCGCCGTCGTGCTGCCCAACTGGGTGGTCGACCGGGTGGCCGTGGTGCCCGGGGGTGCGCATCCGTCCTACGCGGACGGATACTCGGTGCGGGACAACGACTACTACCAGAAGTGGGACGCGATCAGCCGGGACCGGGAGGCGTTCGCCGCCTGGGTGGCCGAGCACGTCATGCGAGCGGGAAGCGAGTAGACGGTGGCCGACTGGACCAGCGACGAGATGATGACGGTCGCCGCGGCACGCGCGCTGTCCGACGGCGCGGTGTGCTTCGTCGGCATCGGCCTGCCGTCCACGGCGGCCAACCTCGCGCGCCGCACGCACGCGCCGAACCTGGTGCTGGTGTACGAGTCGGGCACGCTGGGCGCCAAGCCGGGGCACCTGCCACTGTCCATCGGGGACGGTGTGCTCGCCGAGACGGCGGACTCGGTGGTGACGGTGCCGGAGATCTTCAACTACTGGCTGCAGCCCGGCCGGGTGGACGTCGGGTTCCTCGGCGCCGCACAGCTGGACCGGTTCGCCAACATCAACACCACCGTCGTGGGCGGCGACTACGAGCGCCCGAAGGTGCGGCTGCCCGGTGCCGGTGGCGCGCCGGAGATCGCGGCGTCGTGCCGGGAGGTGATCGTCGTGGTCCGGCAGAACCCCAGGGCGTTCGTCGACCGCGTCGACTTCGTCACCAGCGTCGGCTACGGCCGGGGCAAGGGCGACCGGGAGCGGCTCGGGCTGCGCGGCGCGGGGCCGCAGCGGGTGATCACCGACCTCGGGGTGCTCGAACCGGACCCGGAGACCTGCGAACTGGTCCTCACCCAGCTGCACCCGGGTGCCACGGTCGACCAGGCGAAGGCCGCCACCGGCTGGCCGCTGCGGGTGCCGGCGGACCCGGCGGTCACCGAGCCGCCGACGGCCGAGGAACTGGACGTGTTGCGAGCGTTGCAGGCAGGCAAGGCACGGCAGACAGTCGCCTAGGAAGGAGTGGTTGTGACCGAGCTTGTGAGGTCACCATTCAGCACAGCACCGCCGGTCACGGCGGTGACGAGCGCTAGCGAGGAGCCGTCGTGACCGACGTGGCGCCGAAGAAGCTGCCGACGTACGAACCGGTGCGGGGCGTGCACCCGCCAGTGATCTACCCCGAGTACCGGTCGAACGTGCTGCGGGCACCGAAACAGCCGCTGGTCGTGTTGCCGCAGAACCTGACCGAGGTCACGGCACCGGTGTTCGGCGAGGACCGGATCGGGCCGACCGACGGTGACCTGACCAAGCAGTTCCCGGACGAGCCGCTGGGCCAGCGGATCATCGTGCACGGCCGGGTGCTGGAGAGCGACGGCCGCCCGGTGCCGCACACGCTGGTGGAGATCTGGCAGGCCAACGCCGCCGGCCGTTACCGGCACGTGGTGGACAACTGGCCGGCGCCGCTGGACCCGAACTTCGGCGGTGGTGGCCGGGCGCTCACCGACGACCAGGGCCGCTACACGTTCACCACGATCCAGCCCGGCGCGTACCCGTGGGGCAACCACCACAACGCGTCGCGGCCGGCGCACATCCACTTCTCCGTGTTCGGCCGCGCGTTCACCCAGCGGCTCATCACCCAGATGTACTTCCCGGGCGACCCGCTGCTGCCCTACGACCCGATCTACAACTCGATTCCCGACCCGAAGGGCCGGGAGCGGCTGGTCTCGCGCTTCGACATGGACCGGACCCAGCCGAACTGGGCACTGGCGTTCGAGTTCGACATCGTGCTGCGCGGCGAGCGGAGCACCCCCTTCGAATCGGCGGACCACGATGACTGAGCTGACCGGTATCACCCCGTCCCAGACCGTCGGACCGTTCCTGCACATCGGCCTGCCCTGGGAGGACGGCCCGCTCGCGGTCGCCGAGGGCACGCCGAACGCGTTCACCATCACCGGCCGTGTCACCGACGGCGCGGGCGAACCGTTGCCCGACGCCATGGTGGAGACGTGGCAGACGGGCACCGAGGGACAGCGCGGCTTCAGCCGCTGTGCCACCGACGCGGCGGGCGAGTTCCATGTGCTCACCGTCCGGCCGGCCCCCCCCCCCCCCCCCG
>DASZXM010000865.1:0-10975 GCA_035546415.1 Pseudonocardiaceae bacterium | reverse complement strand
CGGCCGTGCCCGCGGCGCCGCGCACGGTCGTGCGCTGACGGTCCGCGCGGCACGCGGCGGCACGACGGTGGAGGTCCGCTCCATCGCGGACCGACGTCAGCCGGATCTGCGGGCGTCCACCGCCACGCCGAAATCGCTGGGCACGGCCGCCCACGGGCGTGGGCCGGTGCGGTCGGTGTGGTGGACGGCACCGACGTTGCGGGCCTCCGCCAGCATGCCGACCATGCGGCCCTCGCCGACCGGGACGCCGTGCACCAGGTGGTAGAACAGGTCGGCGGGGCAGTCGTGGACCCAGCCGGGAACCTCCAGGTCGCGGTAGGCGGACCAGGTGCCGTCGAACGTGCCGAGCAGGTCCGCGTGCTCGGCGTACTCCGGTGCGGGGTGGTCGCCGTGGTGGAACGCGACGGACCGGGCGCCCAGCAGCCGCGCCGACCGCGCGAGCGTGCGGTAGTAGCGGATGTCCGCGACGTCCGTGGCGACCCGGTCGAACAGGACGTTGTCGATGCCGTACCACGTCCAGTAGTGCGCCACGTCGACCAGCGCCGCCGATGGTGGACGCGCGCCGTGGTCGGTGTCCACGCGGCCGGCGACGGCCACACCGGCGGCGCGGGCGCTGACGACGGCCGCCGCGATCGCCTGGTCACACCGCTCCCCCGGGCCGTCCGCCGGGTCGAGGACCACCAGACGGAGGCTGTCGGTCGTGGTGAGCAGCACCGCCCAGTCGTCCGGGGCGGCGGCCGGATCGAAGTACGCCGGCACGACAAGTGCTGTCATGGCAAGCCGACTATCGGCCACGCCTGACGGTCGTTAGGCGGATCGCCGCCGGTTCACACGATCGGGTGCCCGGGTACCGTCGGTTTCGTGATCGAAGCCGTCGTGTTCGACCTGGATGGGGTGCTTGTCGACTCCGAACCGGTGTGGGAGCAGGTGCGCAGGGGTGTCGTCGCCGACTTCGGTGGCCAGTGGCAGGCCGACACGCAGCGGCGGCTGATGGGCATGAGCACCCGGGAGTGGGCCGCCTACCTGTCCGGTGAACTGGGCGTCCGGCTGCGCCCGGACGACGTGGCCGCCGTGGTGATCGACCGGATGGCGCAGCGCTACAGCGTCGACCTGCCGCTGCTGCCCGGTGCCGTGGACGCCGTGCGCAGGCTGGCCGACAGCTGGCCGCTGGGCCTGGCCAGTTCGTCACCGCCGCTGCTGATCGAGACGGTGCTGACCACGTCACTGCTCAAGCCGCTGTTCACCGCGGCGGTGTCGGCGGACTCCGTGGCACACGGGAAGCCGGCGCCGGACGTGTACCGGACGGCGGCGGAGGAACTGGGCGTTCCGGCGGAGCACTGCGCGGCCGTCGAGGACTCCAGCAACGGGCTGCGGTCCGCGGCGGCCGCGGGCATGCGGGTGATCGCCGTCCCGCGCGACGAGTACCCGCCGGACGAGGACGCGCTCGAATCGGCCGCCGTCGTGCTGACCAGCCTGATGGAACTGACACCGGAGACCGTCGAGGCGGCACCCCGGTGACCGAGCGGCCCGCGACCGCGCGTTCGGTCGGTCGTGGGACCGAGGTTCAGGCGAGCAGCCGGGCGGCCGTGACCAGCGGCCGCTCCAGGACGGCCATCTCCCACCGGATGTTCCGGGCGAACAGACGCAACTGCCGTTCCTGTTCCGGCGACCAGGACAGCCCGAGGCGTTCCCGGAGCACGGCCGGCAGGGTGCCGACCGTGACGAGGTAGGCGCGGCTGCCCACGTACCAGGAGATCGGCGCCCACACGGCGCCGGGCACGGCCGTCCCGGGCCGGGCCGGCCGGCGGATCGTGGCCAGCACGTCGCGCACGGCCCCGTTGTCCTCCAACCGGTCGCGGACCATGGCCGTGTAGTAGTCGTCGAACGCGGCCAGGTCCGGCGGCAGGTGGCGGTCGCGCAGCCCGAGGAGCAGCCCGACACGGCGCATGTCGGCGTAGTACGCCGGCAGCTCGTCGGCGGGAATCCCGCGCCCGAACAGCCGCTGTGCCTCGATGGCGCCGCGCACCAGGGTGGCGTGCACCCACGCGTACGCCTCCGGGTCGAGGGCGTGGTAGCGCCTGCCCCGCGCGTCGACGCCCTTGATCGAACGGTGCATCGAGCGCAACCGGGCGGCCTCCCGGGTGGCCGAGTCGACGTGGCCGTAGGCGATGGTGTCCAGCGACCGCGCGGTGCGGATCAGCCGCCGCCACGGCTCCCGCTGGTAGTCCGAATGTTCCAGTACGCCGGCGCCCACCACGGGATGCGCGACCTGCAACACCAGGATCTGCGGGCCCAGCAGCATGTTGCGCGGCTGCCCGAAGTAGCGGTAGGCAGGCGAACCGACGTCCAACACCCGCTGCGCCATGCGTCCACGGTAACTCCGCGCCGGCTAGGAAGGCACGAACCCGGCGTTCATCGCGACACTGAGGTTCTGTTCGGACAGCCGTTCCCGGGGGATCTCGGTGACGATCCGGCCACGCCGGAAGATGATCACCCGGTCGCAGAGGTCCGCCAGTTCGATCAGGTCGGTGGACGCCAACAGCACCGCGCGGCCGTCCTCGGCCAGGGCCGCGATGATCGCGTGCATCTCGGCCCGGGCACCGATGTCCACGCCGCGCGTCGGGTCGTTCAGCACGACCACCGCCGGCCGGGCGTCCAGCCATTTGGCGAACACGACCTTCTGCTGGTTGCCGCCGGACAGCGTGTTCACCGGGTCGTTCGGGTGGCCGCGGATGCGCAGCCTGCGGGCGTGCTCGGCCGCGGTGGCCGCCAGGCGGTCCCGCCGCAGCCACCACCCGTTGCGGCCCAGACCCAGCCAGCTGACCGCGCTCACGTTCTGCCACAACGGTTTGTCCAGCATCAGCCCGTAGCGCTTCCGGTCCGCCGAGACACGGGCGATCCCGGCGCGCACCGCGCCCCGGAACGAGCGTGGCCCCGGCCGCCCGGCCACCAGGACCGTGCCGGCCGCCGGCCGGACCTGTCCGCACAGCACGTCGAACACGGTCACGTGCCCGGCGCCCTGCAATCCGGCGAACCCGACGATCTCCCCCGCCGCCACGGTGAACGACGCGTCGGTCAACCGATCGGGCACGCCGACCCCGTCGAACGACACCACGGCCGTCCCGCTCCCGGCGACCGGTGCGCGGCGCTCGGTGCGGGTCGGCGCCGACCCCAGCATCGCCGTCACCAACCGGTCCAGGTCCACGTCGCCGACCGGTGTCGCGGCGACCGTGACCCGGCCGTCGCGCAGCACGGTGACCCGCTGGGCGAACCGCAGCACCTCCTCCAGGAAGTGCGAGATGTACAGCACCGCGATCCCCCGCTCGACCAACCGGCCCAGCACCCCGGCCAGCCGCTCCACCGACTCCTTCGGCAGTGCCGACGTCGGCTCGTCCAGGACCAGCACCCGCGGCCGCTGCAACAGCGCCCTGCCGATCTCCAGCAGCTGCTGGTCGGCCAGTGGCAGGTCGCCCACCTTGGCGCGCAACGGGACCGACAGGCCCAGCTCGCGCAGCACCGGTGTGGCCGCCGCGGCCATCCGGCGGAACGACACCAGCCCGCCGCGCACCGGCGCCGCGTTCGGGTACAGGTTCTCCAGCACCGTCAGGTCGGGGAACATGCTCAGTTCCTGCGACACGATCGCCACGCCGTGCCCGGCGGCGTCACGCGCGTCGGCGAACGACACCGGCCGCCCGTCCAGTGTGACGCCGCCCGCGTCCGGACGCTCCACTCCGGACAGAATCTTCACCAGCGTCGACTTGCCGGCGCCGTTCTCACCGACCAGCGCGTGCACCTCCGCGGGCAGCAGCGTGATGTCGACCGTGTCCAGCGCCGTGACACCGCCGTAGCGTTTGACCAGACCGGAAGCGCTCAGCATGTCAGCGGGCCTGGGACAGCGGCTTCAGGTTCGCGTTGGTGTCGCCGAGGATCTTGTCGATCTGCGGCTTGTAGAAGTCGTACGCGGCCTGCGGTGACTTCTCGCGGGCGATGATCGCGTCCACGTTGCTCTGGTCGACCACCAGGCCGGGCATCTTCATCCAGCCCTGCGGCAGTTGCTTGCCCGCCTTCACCGTCCGGATCAGCATCGCCGACGCGATGTAGCCCTTGAGGAAGTGCTCCGGGTCGATGGTCACGAAGTCCAGGCCCGCCTTGACGTCCTGCAGTGTCTGCGCGTCGACGTCGGTGCCGGCGACCAGGTAGCTGCCGTGCTCGTCGTGCTTGATCTTCGCCAGGTCGTAGCTGTCCGCGTCACCCACGCCCAGGAACGCCAGCGCGCCCGCGTTCGCGTGCACCAGCGCGACCCACGCGCCGTAATTCTGGTTCGGGTCGCTGTAGGTCTGGTAGGCGCCCTTCACCGTGATGTTCGGCGTCTTCTGGTGGAACGTGTCCTTCAGGCCCTGGATGCGGCTGTCCAGCACGGGCGTGCCGGGGTTGGGCTCGCCGAGCACGATCGTGCCGGTGGGGTTGGGTGGCAGCCGTTTGATCGTCTCCTCCGCCAGCATCGCGCCCAGTTCGTAGTTGTCGTTGCCGACGTAGAACGTGACCTTGCTGCCCGGCATCGGCGCCGTGTCCAGCGCGACGACAGGGATGCCCTGGCTGACGGCCTGTGCCTCGGGCCGGGTGAAGATCGGCGGGTCGAGGTTCATCAGGATGACGCCGTCGCGGTTGGTGGTGGTCAGGTTCTGGAACAGCTGCTCCTCGGCCGGGCCGTCGGTGTTGGGCGGCCCGACGGCCTTGAAGTTCACCCCGCCCTCGTGCTGGCTGGCGCTGGTGGCGCCCTCGACCATCTCGTGGCCGAAGTTGAGGCTGATGTTGGCCACCGCGATCCCCATGTTCAGCGTGCCGCCGCTGCCGGAGCCGGAACTCCCGCACGCGGACAGCAGCAGGCCCAGCGCGAGGGCGCCGGCGATGGCGTTATTCCGAGGTGTGCTGCGGTACATGACGTCTCCAGGTCAGTCGGGTGGGCGACGACGGAACGGATTGAGCCCCTGCGGAAACAGCCCGTGGCCGCGGGAGCGCCGGACGAGGCTGTCGAACGCGACGGCGATCAGGATCACCGCGCCGGTGGCGAACGTGGTCCAGTTGATCGGTACCTGGAAGAACACCAGGGCGGTCGCCACACCGGTCAGGATCAGGTTGCCGATCATCGCGCCGGGCACCGAGCCACGGCCGCCGGACAGCGGTGTGCCGCCGATGATGCACGCGGCGATCGCGGTCAGCTCGTAGCCGTTGCCGACGGTCGGGTCACCGGCGATGTAGAACGCCATCCCGAGCGTCGACGACAGGCCGGCCATCAGCCCGGACAGGCTCAGCGCGAGAATCCGGGTGCGGGCGATCGGCAGGCCGCTGAACTCGGCGGCGTCCGGATTGGACCCGATGGACCGCACCCGCATGCCGAAGCGGGTCCTGGTGAACACAACGGTCAGCACGATCGTCGCGGCCAGCAGCACCCACACCGACGTGGGTGCCCCGCCCAGATCGCCGCCGACGACGGTGAAGAACGAGTTGTCCTGCGGCAGGCCACTGATCTGCTTGCCGTTGGCCATCGCCAGCGCGGCGCCGCGGAACAACAGCGCGCTGGCCAGCGTGACGATGAACGACGGCAGCTTCAGATACGTGGTGATCACGCCGTTCACCGCGCCCAGCACGGCGGACAGTGCGAGCACGCACGGCAGCGCCACCCACGGGGACATGCCGGACCGGACCAGCAGCGCGCCCACCACGATGCCCAACGAGTAGACGCCGCCGACCGACAGGTCGACCTCGCGCATGGCCAGCGGGAACACCATGCCGCACGCCATCAGTCCCACGTAGACGGAGCTCTGCGCGGTGGACAGCAGGCTGCCCGGGGCGAGGAAGTCCGGATGGGCGATGCCGACGCCGACCACGAGGACGACGAGGACCAGGCCGACGCCGAGTTCGTCGGGCAGCAGCCTGCGGTACCACGGTTCGTCCCGCGGCGCATCGGTCACCGGTGCGGCAGGACCGGTATCGCTGGTGGACAGCGGTCGGGACATGGTGCCTGAGGGTCGGGAGCCGGGCCGCGATCGGCAAGCCACGCGTTTCACTGAGTGAAATGGCGACCTTGTCGAGACCAACGGCAACCCGCACGCTGCTGGCGACACCAGACAGGAGCACGCATGCCGCCGAACAGCCGGGTCGCCGTGGTCACGGGCGCCGCGCGCGGCCTGGGCCAGGAGTTCGCGGTCGCGCTCGCGTCCAACGGGTACCGGGTCGCCGGGTGGGACGTCGACGACCTGTCCGCGACGACGCGACGGGCGCCGGACGTGCTGCCGGTGCGGGTGGACGTCACCGATCCCGATGCCGTCGCCGGGGCCGTCGAGCAGGTGGTCACCCACTTCGGCGCCCTGCACGTCGTCGTGAACAACGCGGGCATCTACCCGCCGATCCCGTTCCAGGACACGACTCCGGCCGACTGGCAGCGGATCATGCGGCTCAACCTGGAGGGTCCGTTCCTGGTCAGCCGGGCCGCGCTGCCCCATCTGCGGGCGGCCGGGTGGGGCCGGATCGTGAACATCGTGTCCGCCGTGGTGTTCCTCGGACCGCCGGATCTGGTGGCGTACACGACGTCCAAGGCGGGGCTGGTCGGCTTCACCCGGGCGCTGGCCAACGCCGTCGGCGCGGACGGCATCACCGTCAACGCGATCGCGCCCGGCCTGACGGCCACGGCGACGGCCGCCGCGACCACCGGCGCCGACGGCGGTTTCGCACGCGTCCGGGCGCTGCAGGCCGTGCCCAGGACCGAGCAGCCCGCGGACCTGGTGTCGACGCTGCTCTACGTGTGCGGCGAGGGCAGCGCGTTCCTCACCGGACAGACGCTCAACGTCGACGGCGGCTCCGCCATGCACTGAGAGCTCCTATCACAATGGCGTTCGGGGGTGCCGTGACCGATCTGCTCAGCGCCGGGCAGCGCGCCGTGCTGGCGCGGGTGTCCGCACTGCTCGTCCCGGGTTCGGAGGCGGTGGACCCGGCCGAGTACGTGGCACGGGTGCTGCCGGCCATGTCGGCCGACGAGGAGGACGCTCTGCACGCCGCGATCGGCGTGTTCGCGTCGGTGATCGCCGAGCGCACGCCGGCCGCGCTGGCCGGCGGCACCGCGTTCGACCTGCTGCGCAGGCTCGCGATCGAGGCGTACTACGGCGGTTTCGCACCGGACGGGCACACCGGGCCGACCGGTCACGACGACATCGGATTCACGCCGCCGCAGGCGGTCCGGCTGCGCAAGGACTGGTCGTTCCTCGGCCGGGCCGCGCCGGAGGCGACGCCGTGGGACCGGGCGCACGCCGTCCCGCCGTCCGGCGCCGACGTCGTCGTGGTCGGCTCCGGGGCGGGCGGCGGGGTGATCGCGGCGGAACTCGCCGCGCGGGGCGTGGACGTGCTGCTCATCGAGGCGGGCGGGCTGCATCCGGCCGTCGACCACACCCGGTTCGAACTGCAGGCGCGGCACCGGCTGTGGTGGCCGACGCTGGTCACCACCGGGGACGACCGGGTCGCGCTGCTCGGCGGCCGGTGTGTCGGCGGTTCGACGGTGATCAACACGAAGGTGGCCATGCGGGCCACGCCCGCCGAACGGGCGGCCTTCGACGTCGACCTCGACCCGTGGTACGACCGGGTCGAGCAGGTGCTCGGCGTGCGCGAACGGGCCGACTGGACGCCCAGCGTCGACCGGGTCGCCACCGGTTTCCGGGTGCTGGGCGGCGAGCTGCGCCCGGTCCGGTCCTACACCGACCACAACTGCGAGCGGTGCGGATCGTGCCTGCAGGGCTGTCCGACGAACGCCGGCAAGTCGACGCTGAACACGTTCCTGGCCCCGGTGCTGGACCGGATACGCCTGCTCACCAGGCATTCCGTGCGGTGCGTGCTGATCGGCGACGGTGCGGTGCGCGGTGTGCGGTGCGTCGGGCCGGACGGCACGGTGAGCACGATCGCCGCGCGGACCGTCGTGCTGGCCGCGGGCGCGCTGCGTACCCCGCAGATCCTGCTGCGCAGCGAGGACTTCGTCGCCCTGGACACGCCGTCGACGCGGCTGGTCGGACGGACGCTGGGGCTGCACCCGGCACGGCTGGTCTACGGCCTGTTCGACGAGCCGCAGGACTGCCACATGGTCTACCCGATCACGGCACACTGCCTGGACCGGCAGTCGGACGGGATCGTGGTCGAGGCGACGACGATCCAGGACCCGGTGGCCTTCGCGGAGTCCCTTGTGGACTCCGACGGCCGGCCGCTGTGGGGCGCGCGGCTGTCCCGCGTGGTGCGCGACTACCGGCGGTGGGCCGGGCTGCTGACCATGGCGACCGACGAGAACACGGCGACGGTGGCGCTCGACCCGTACGGCCGGGTCGTCGTGACGAAGCGGTTCTCGCCGGCCGAACGGTCCCGGCTGGCCGACGCGTCGTCGTTCGCCACCGACGCGCTGCGGGCCGCGGGCGCGCGGGACGTGGTGACCAGCGGGCTGAGCACGACCCACATGCAGGGCAGCGTGCGGATGGGCAGCGAACCGGCCCGGTCCGTGGTCGACCCGCACGGCCGGTCGCACGACGTGCGCGGCCTGTACGTCGGCGACTCGTCGCTGATCCCGGTGTCCCTGTCGGTCAACCCGTCGCTGACCGTCATGGCGTTGGCCGCCGCGGTGGCGTGCCACATCGCGGAGGAGCTGCCCACGTGACACCGATCGAGGCCCTGCTGCACATCCTCCACGACGAGGGGGTGACCCGGGTGTTCGGCAACCCGGGGACGACGGAGCTGCCGTTCATCGACGCGCTCGCCGGACAGTCCGCTGTGGACTACGTCCTGGCGGCGCAGGAGCTGACGGCTGTCGCGATGGCCGACGGGTACGCGCGGGCGACCGGGCGACCGGCGTTCGTCAGCCTGCACGTCGCGGCCGGCGTGGCCAACGGCCTGATCGGCATGCTGAACGCGCTGCGCTCGCGGACACCGCTGGTGATCATGGCCGGGCAGCAGGACCGCAGGCACCTCGTGCAGGACCCGATGCTGTCCGGTGACCTGGTCGGCCTGGCCACGCACGCGGTGAAACAGGCGATCGACGTGCACCACGCGGCCGACCTGCCGGTGCTGCTGCGGCGTGCGTTCGCGGTGGCCAGGACGGCGCCGACCGGACCGGTGTTCCTGTCGGTGCCGATGGACCTGCTCGCCGAGGAGGTGGACGTGCCGGTGCTCGGCCGGTCGTCGGTGCAGCCGCCCGGCCCGGCGACCGGTGTGCCGGCGGCGGCCGGGCTGCTGGCCGGGGCGCGGCGGCCGGTGATCGTCGCCGGTGACGGGGTAGGCCGGGACGGCGCGGTGGCGGCGCTGGTGGCGGTCGCCGAAGCGGTCGGCGCGGACGTGTACCACCAGCCGATGAACGACGGCGTGAACTTCCCCGGCCGGCACCCGCTGTACCGGGGCATGCTGCGGCCCACGAACGCCGCGATCCGCGCCGCGCTGACCGGCTACGACGTGGTGTTCGTGGTCGGGACGCACGCGTTCATGCCGCACCACTTCACGCCGGTGCCGGCGATCCCGGACGGTGCGACGGTCGTGCAACTGGACGTGTTCGCCGGTGAGATCGGCAGGAACTTCGCCGCCGAGGTCGGCATGGTCGGTGCGCTGGCGCCGACGCTGACGGCGTTGGCCGAACAGATCCGGGGCCGCGCGCCGGACGTGTCGGCACGGTTGGCCGACGCCGCACGGAGATCGGCCGCCGAGCGGGCCGCCGTCGACGCGGAAGCCCTTGCCGGGTACGGCGAAGCGCCGCTGCGGCCGCTGGCGGCGGCGCACGCGGTCGCCGCCGGCCTGCCGCACGACGCGGTGGTCGTCGAGGAGGCCATCACGGTGGGCATCCACCTGCGGGACGTGCTGCGCCAGGACCGGCCCGGTTCGTACGTGCACACCATCGGCGGCGGGTTGGGCTGGGGAATCGGCGCGGCGATCGGGACCCGGCTGGGCGGCGACCGGCCGGTGGTCGCGGTGCTCGGCGACGGGTGCGCGATGTTCGGGTTGCAGGGCCTGTGGACGGCCGCCCGGTATCGCGTGCCGGTGACGTTCGTGGTGATGAACAACGGCGAGTACCGAACATTGAAGGAAACACTGGACAACGGCCGGAGCCGGTCGACCGAGCTGCGCAGGTACGTCGGCCTCGACCTGGCGCCGCCGTTCCTGAACTGGACGGACGCGGCCCGGTTCTTCGGCATCGACGGGGTGCGGGTGACCGGAACCGACGAACTGCGCGACGTGGTCGCGCGGGGCACCGACGCACCGCTGGTCGTCGACGTGCCACTGCTGGATCACGCGGCCGAGCACGGTTATCGGCGAGAATGACCGTCATGACCGCCGTGGAACCGAGGCGCTCCGGTCCTCCACCGAAGTCGGTGCTGGCCAGGGGCCTGCTGCTGTTGGACGCGTTCGGCCTGACCGAGACGGACCTGACACTGGCCGAACTGGCGGCCAGGTCGGGACTGCCCAAGCCGACCGTGTACCGGTTGGCGACGCAGCTGACCAACTGGGGTGGCCTGGAGCGGACCGAGCGGGGCTACCGGTTGAGCCTGAAACTGTTCGACCTCGGACAGCGGGTGCCCCGGCGGCGGGACCTGCGCCAGGCGGCGCTGCCGTTCCTGGAGGACCTGTACGAGGCCACGCACGAGAACATCCACCTCGCGGTCGCCGACGACATGAACACGCTGGTCCTGGAGAAGGTCAGCGGACACCGTTCCACACCGACGATCTCCCGGGTCGGCGGCCGGATGCCGGTGTACTGCACGGCGACCGGCAAGGTGTTCCTCGCCTTCGGCATCCCGGACTACTTCCGCCGCGTGTCGGAGAACGGCCTGACCCGCCGTACCCCGCGCACCATCGTGCTGCCCGGCGTCCTGCGCAAGGACCTGGCGCGCGCACTGGACCGTGGCTACAGCGTGAACCACGAGGAGTCGGAGGTCGGCGTCGCGGCGGTGGCGGCGCCGGT
>DASZXM010000864.1:0-12083 GCA_035546415.1 Pseudonocardiaceae bacterium | reverse complement strand
GGCCGGCCTGTCGATCAACTCCTCGACCGGCCTGATCTCCGGCACGCCGACAGCGGCGGGCACGTCGAACGTCACCGTGACGGCATCGGACGCCACCGGCGCGAGCGGGTCGACGTCGTTCACCTGGACGGTGACCACGGGTGGCGGCAGCGGTTGCGGCACGACGAACCTGGCGTTGGGCAGGACGACGACGGCGTCGTCCACGGAGAACGCGGGCACACCGGCCGTTGATGCCACGGACGGCAACACCGGCACCCGGTGGTCGAGCGCCTTCTCCGACCCGCAGTGGCTGGAGGTGGACCTCGGATCGGTGCACTCGATCTGCCAGGTCAACCTGAACTGGGAGGCGGCGTACGCGACGGCGTTCCAGATCCAGACGTCGACGGACGGCACGAACTGGACGTCGATCTACTCCACGACGGCCGGAAACGGTGGCACACAGTCGTTGAACGTCTCCGGCAGCGGCCGGTACGTCCGGATGTACGGCACGGCGCGTGCGACGCAGTACGGCTACTCGCTGTGGGAGTTCCAGGTCTTCGGCTCCGGCACGACCAGCGGTTGCGCCACGACGAACCTGGCGCAGGGCAGGACGACGACGGCGTCGTCCACGGAGAACGCCGGCACACCGGCCGCTGATGCCACGGACGGCAACACCGGCACCCGGTGGTCGAGCGCCTTCTCCGACCCGCAGTGGCTGGAGGTCGACCTGGGCGCCACGCACTCGATCTGCGGCGTGACCCTGAACTGGGAGACCGCCTATGCGACGGCATTCCAGATCCAGACGTCGACGGACGGCACGAACTGGACGTCGATCTACTCCACGACGGCCGGTACCGGTGGCACACAGTCGTTGACCGTGTCCGGCAGCGGCCGGTACGTCCGGATGTACGGTACGGCGCGTGCGACGCAGTACGGCTACTCGCTGTGGGAGTTCCAGGTGTACGGCAGTTGACCGACGAACGGGCCCGGTGCACCGGGCCCGTTCACGCCGTGCGCGCGAGGAACCTCCGCCAGGCGGTGACGTCGAGGGCGAGGATGGGGCCATCGGTGTTCTTCGAGTCCCGGACACCGACGACGGTAGGACCGACAGCCACTTCGACGCATGCGCCGGAGCCGCCGCCGCTGTAGCTACTCTTGCGCCACTTCCGGTTTTCCGCCATCCCGGGCTACCCCTTGCCGCTCGTAGGCACTTGCCAATCGGGAAATGAACTCCCTGGATTGTGCTTGGTCCAGAGCGACATCGGCAAGCCGCTTCAGGGTGGCACGATAGGCGCGCAGCTCCTGAGAACTCTCCAGGAACTCGCTTGTCGTCAGGTGTTCAACGTGGACGACCGGTGCGCCTTCGGGATACCCGAAGATGTGGAACGATCCGAGCGCCAACCCATGCGCCCCCGCGACGGCCGGAACCACCCGGATGGAGCATTGCGGTCTGCTGCCGGCGAACAGCAGATGCAACATTTGTTCGTGCATGACCTGCGGTCCACCAACCGGAACGCGCAGGGCGTTCTCGGGCCGCGCCGAACACGGCATGTGCGTAATCCTCGGTCTGGGTAATGCCGGGAACATGGATCGGCTCGAAATTCTCGATCGTGGTGGCGGTCGATTCATGGCAGATCAGCTCACGCAGCTCGTCGGGCAGCTTCCCGGAGTGCTGCTTGAGTCGGTAGCCGTCGGGCTCGTCGGCGAGTTGGATCAGGGCGTCCTGTTGGCGGTCGTGCACGCCGCACGCGCTGATGTACTTGATCATCTTCATCGATGTCACGGCACGCCTGCCGGTCTCGATGCGCGAGACCATCGTCGGTGTCCAACCCAGGCGCAGCGCCATGTCCAGGCCGTTGAGGCCGCGCTGTTCGCAGCCCGGAGGTGCAAGACCACTCGTTCGTGGCGGCCGAGTCCCCGGCTGGCGGATGGTCGCGTGAACGCGCGGGCTGCGAGGCTCGGTCGTGGAGTCGGTCGACGGGGAGGAGCGCCGGATGAACGTCGCGAGTGGTTGCCCGGTCATCGCGCCCGCCACCCCGACCGTCGGCGCCGGGCCGTCCGGCCTGGGCATGTCGGCCGCCCGCCTGGTGCACGATGCCAGGTACCTGGAGCGTCCGTGGGGCGATGGCAGCGCGGCGCCCCTGTACGTGCCGATGGTGGAGCGGGTCAACACGCCGCTCGCCGACGAGGTCGACAACCGGCTGGTGGCGTGGGCACTGGAGTGCGGGTTCACCGAGGAGCAGGCCGACGCGATGCGCACGGCCGGGTTCGGGCGGTTGGCGATGCTGACCCACCCGGACTGCGACGACCCGGACCGCCTGTTGATCGCCGCCCAGCTGAACGCGGCCTGGTGGGCTGCTGACGACCTGTACGCCGACGACAGCGAGATGGGGGCGACCCCGACCGAACTGCCGCCGCGCCTGGCGCTGGTGATGTCGGCGATGGACCCGGTGGCGCACGCGGGGGAGTTCACCCTCGAACTGGAGGAGGCGCTGCGGGCCGATCCGATCCTGGTGGCGCTGCGGTCCGGGATCGACCACCTGGGGCGGCACGCGTCACCGGCCCAGTTGCAGCGGGTGTGCTACGCGACGTTCTCGATGTTCGTCAGCTGGAACGCCTACGCCACGTGGCGGTTCACCGACAAGTACCCGCCGGCGTGGGAATACCTGTCGGCGCGGCAGCACGACAGCTTCTACACGTCGATGACCCTGATCGACCCGGTCGGCGGCTACGAGTTGGCCGCGAACCTCTACTACGAGCCGCGGGTGCGCAGGCTGGCGATGCAGGCGGGCACCGCGTCGGTGATGGTGAACGACCTGCACTCCGTGGCGAAGGACGCGGCCGACGAGAAGCCGGTGTGCAACATGGTGTTGCAGATCGCGGCCGACCGGGGGTGTTCGGTCGACGAGGCCACCCGGGTCACGGTCGACCTGCACAACCAGCTGGTCCGGGACTTCGAGGCCGGGCATCGCGCGATGCGGTCGGTGCCGTCGTGGGAGCTGCAACGGTTCGTGCGCGGGTTGCGCGGCTGGATGGCCGGCGGATTCGAGTGGCACGCGACGAATCCGCGCTACCGATAGGTCGGCGCGGGCAGGTGCCCACTTGGTCACACAGGGTCATTATGATTCGGGCGTAATGTCCGATACAAGCGCGATAGGTAATCATTTGGCGGCTGTCGACACCAGTCCGTGACCTACCGGGACTGTCCGACGCCGCGCAGCGATGGCATTGTGCCGGATACAGACGGGTTACCGCCCGGTTGTGTCCTACTTCGCGCAAGGAGTGTCTTCGTGGCCGTTCGCATACGTCTGTCCGCGCTCACCCTCGGGGCTGCCGTGGCCGCGTCACTCGTGCTCGCCGCCTGCGGTGCGAGCACATCGCCGCCACCCGCGCAGTCCGCGTCGTGCACCGTCGGACAGATCACCAACGCACCCGACCCGCAGCCGATGAACGTGTCCGTGTCCGCCGACTCGGCCGCCGCCGCGCAGGTACCCGCGACCTACAAGTCGAAGGGCACGCTGACCATCGCGTCCGACGCGTCGTACGCGCCCAACGAGTTCACCGCGCAGGGTTCGGGCGAGATCATCGGTATGGACGTCGACCTGGGCAACGCGATCGCGCAGACGCTCGGGTTGAAGGCCAAGTTCGTCAACGCCAGCTTCGACGGCATCCTCGCCGGCATCCAGGCCGGCCGCTACGACCTGGGCATGTCGTCGTTCACCGACACGAAGGAACGGGAGCAGACCGTCGACTTCGTCACGTACTTCTCGGCGGGCACGTCGACGATGGTGACCAAGTGCAACCCGAAGAACATCCAGTCGGTGACCGACCTGTGCGGCAAGACCGTGGGCGCCGAGCAGGGCACCACGCAGTTGGACCAGCTGACCAAGGCCGACGCCGACGGCTCGGTGGTCAAGCAGTGCCAGAGCGCCGGCAAGCCGGCACCGAACGCGCAGGGCTTCCCGAAGCAGACGGACGTGAACTCGGCGTTGCAGGCCGGCCGGATCGACGCGTACCTGGCCGACAGCCCGGTCGTTGACTACGCGCTGGCGCAGACCGGCGACGTGTTCAAGAAGGTCGGCGGTGACCTGGACACCGCGCCGTACGGGATCGCGGTGCCCAAGACCGGTGGCACGCTGAAGAACGCCATCCAGGCCGCGGTGCAGAAGCTGATGGACGACGGGACCTACAAGCAGATCCTGACCCACTGGGGTGTCGACTCCGGTGCGATCCAGAAGGCGGAGCTGAACGGCGCGACGGGCTGAGCGTGTCGACGTCGGAAACGCAGACGGCTCGGCCGGAGGACTCCACTCCGGCCGAGCAGATCGTCGCCGTACCGGTGCGCCACCCCGGCAGGTGGGTGGCGGCAGCGGTGTTGTTGCTGCTGGCGGCGATGTTCGTGCACGGTCTGGTGACCAACCAGGCGTGGCAGTGGAACGTGGTCGGGCACTACCTGTTCGACAAACAGATCCTGTCCGGTCTCCTCGTCACGATCGAGCTGACCGCGCTGGCCATGGTGATCGGCGTGGTGCTCGGTGTGGTGATCGCGGTGATGCGGCTGTCGCCGAACCCGGTGCTGTCCGGGGTGGCGTGGCTGTACACGTGGTTCTTCCGGGGCACCCCGGTACTGGTGCAGATCGTGTTCTGGTCGTTCATCGGCCTGCTGTACCGGTATCCGTCGCTGGGCATCCCGTTCGGTCCGTCCTATGTGTACTTCGACGCGAACGTGCTGATCCCGGTGTTCGTGGGTGCCACGCTGGGCCTGGGGCTCAACGAGGCCGCGTACATGTCGGAGATCATCCGGGCGGGCATCCTGTCGGTGGACGCCGGCCAGACCGAGGCCGCCGAGGCGTTGGGAATGTCGCGGCTGCTGGTCCTGCGGCGGATCGTGCTGCCGCAGGCGATGAGGGTGATCATCCCGCCGACCGGTAACGAGACGATCTCCATGCTGAAGACGACGTCGCTGGTGACGATCGTGGCGCTGCACGACCTGTTCGGCGTGGCGCAGTACATCTACGGCAACAACTTCAAACAGATCCCGCTGCTGGTCGTGGCCAGCCTGTGGTATCTGGTGCTGACGTCGGTGCTGTCGATCGGCCAGTACTACATCGAGAAACGGTACTCACGGGGGACGATGCGGGTGAGCCGGACGTTCGGGTTCCGACGGCAGGGGGCCCGGACATGAGCGACCGACCGATGGTCGAGGCCGACGGCGTGCACAAGCGGTTCGGCCGGCTGGAGGTGCTCAAGGGCATCAGCCTGCGCGTGCAGCCCCGCGAGGTGATGTGCGTGATCGGGCCGTCCGGGTCCGGCAAGTCGACGTTCCTGCGGTGCATCAACCACCTGGAGAAGATCGACGCGGGCAAGCTGTGGGTGGACGGCGAACTGGTCGGCTACCGGCAGCGTGGTGACCGGCTGTACGAGCTGCGCGACCACGAGGTGGCGCGCAAGCGCCAGGAGATCGGCATGGTCTTCCAGCGGTTCAACCTGTTCCCGCACATGACGGCCGTGCAGAACGTCGTCGAGGCGCCCACGCACGTCAAGGGCGAGTCGAAGAAGGAGGCGCAGGAGCGCGCGCGTGAACTGTTGGCCCAGGTCGGGCTGGCGGACAAGGCGGGTGCGTACCCGAGGGAGCTGTCCGGCGGACAGCAGCAGCGGGTGGCGATCGCGCGGGCGCTGGCCATGCGGCCCAAGCTGATGCTGTTCGACGAGCCGACGTCGGCGTTGGACCCGGAGTTGGTCGGTGACGTGCTGGCGGTGATGCGCCAGTTGGCCGACGACGGCATGACGATGGTGGTCGTGACACACGAGATGGGGTTCGCCAGGGAGGTCGGCGACTCGCTGGTGTTCATGGACGACGGCGTGATCGTCGAGCAGGGCGCACCCCGGGACGTGATCAACGACCCGCAGCACCAGCGGACGAAGTCGTTCCTGGCGAAGGTGCTGTGACGGTGATGGAACCGGTCCGGTGGGCCGAGCTGGCGGCGGACGTGCACGGCGCCAACGGACGGCTGCGCGCGAGCGGCGCGGCCGTCCCGGTGCTGCTGCCCGATGACGTGCCCGGGTTCGTGGTCACGCGGTACGCGGAGTTGCGCGACTTCCTCGTCGACCCCGCTGTCTCCAAGGACCCGGCGCACTTCGCCGCACTGAACAACGGCGACGTCGACGCCGGCTGGCCGCTGATCGGTTTCGCGACCACGCCCGGCATGATCACGTCCGAAGGTGCCGACCTGCGCCGGTTGCGGGGCCTGGTGGCCCGGGAGTTCGGGCCGCGCCGGGTCGAGGCGCTGCGGCCGAGGGCCGCCGAGCTGACCGACGAGCTGCTCGACGACGTGACCGGCGAGCCGGACGCCGTCGTGGACCTCAACCGGCGGTTCGCGATGCCGTTGCCGATGAACGTGATCTGCGAGTTGCTGGGCGTCGACGCGGAGTACCGGCCGCGGCTGCACCACCTGTCGAACGTGCTGACCAACTCCGGCGGCGGGGACCGGGTGGCCGTCGTGGCGGCGCTGCGGGAGCTGCCGGCGATCCTGGCGGCGGTGGCCGCGAGCCGCCGCCGCGCTCCCGGCGACGACCTCACCAGCGCGCTGATCGCGGTGCGGGACGAGAACGGCGGCCGGCTGACCGAGCCGGAGCTCATCGGCGTGCTGCTGACGCTGGTCGTAGCCGGGCACGAGACGACGCTGAAGCTGATCGTCAACGCCGTGCGGGCGCTGTGCGAACACCCCGACCAGCTGGCGCTCGTCCGGGACGGCACGGTCGGCTGGGACGCGGTGGTCGAGGAGACGCTGCGCTACGACAGCCCGGTCAACAACTTCCCGTTCCGCTACCCGACGCGGGACCTGGCCGTCGACGGCACCACGATCCCCGCCGGCACGCCGGTGCTGGCCGGGTACGGGGCCGCCGGGCGCGATCCGGCGGAGTACGGGCCGACGGCCGGCGAGTTCGACGTCACCCGGGGACCGGTCAAACACCTGTCCTTCGGCCACGGCCCGCACTTCTGCCTGGGCGCACCGCTGGCCAGGATGCAGGCGGCGGTCGCGCTGGAACGGCTGTTCGGCCGGTTCCCCCGCCTGAGCCTGGCGGCACCGGTCACACCGGCGCGGGACAGCGCGCAACCACTGCTCGTCCGCATCGGCTGAACCGGACTGTCGGCTCCTTCCCGGACGGCGCTGCACGGTGGGACGCTAGATTCGCGCGTGTGCGCAGGTTGATCGTCATGGTGGTGTTGCTCGGGCTGGTGTCGGCGGGGTGTTTTCGGGCGGTGGTGCCCGACGAGGGACCGATGGTGGCCCCGGCGGGGTACTCGCTGCCCAAGGGCGCCGAGCAGGAGATCGGTCCGGGGCAGGACCCGGACCTCACGGTCGAAGTGCACGTGGGCGGTCTGGTCAAGCTGGACTTCAACACTGACCAGCGCGCCCTGGACGGTCACATCTGGTCGGTGCTCCGGCTGGCCGAGGTGTCCGGCAAGGCCTCGATCTACCAGGCGGTCGCGCCGGGCGAAGTGAAGTTGGTGATCGGCCCGCACGGCTACCCGTGCCCGCCGAGAGTGAAGGACTGCGACACGGACGCCGACGGGCCGTTGAAGCTCCTGGTGGTCGTCACCCCCTACGTGGTGCCTCGGCTGAACTAATCTCGGGTGTATGGCGGACGACGGTGAGTTCAGCCGCGACATGCGGTACATCACGACCCGGATCACGGCGGACGGACGGGACGGCTATCCGGTCGAACCGGGTCGCTACCGGCTGGCCGTGGCCAGGGCGTGCCCGTGGGCGAACCGCGCGGTGATCGTGCGGCGGCTGCTGGGCCTGGAACCGGTGCTGTCGATGGCGATGGCCGGGCCCACGCACGACGAGCGGAGCTGGACGTTCGACCTGGACCCCGGCGGACGGGACCCGGTGCTGGGCATCGAGCGGCTGCAGGAGGCGTACCTCAAGCGGTACCCGGACTACCCGCTGGGCATCACGGTGCCGGCGATCGTGGACGTGCCGACCGGCCAGGTGGTGACCAACGACTTCAACCAGATGACGCTCGACCTGTCCACCGAGTGGACCGCCTACCACCGGCCGGGAGCGCCGGACCTGTACCCGGAGCGGCTGCGGGCCGAGATCGACGAGGTCGCGGAGTTGGTGTTCCGGGACGTCAACGACGGTGTCTACCAGGCGGGTTTCGCCAGCGGCCAGGCGGCGTACGAACGGGCCTACACCCGGCTGTTCGACCGGCTGGACTGGCTGACCGACCGGCTGCGCACCCAGCGGTACCTGGTCGGCGACACGATCACCGAGGCCGACGTGCGGCTGTTCACCACCCTGGTCCGGTTCGACGCTGTCTACCACGGGCACTTCAAGTGCAACCGCAGCAAGCTCAGCGAGATGCCCGTGCTGTGGGCGTACGCCCGGGACCTGTTCCGGACGCCCGGTTTCGGCGACACGATCGACTTCGCCCAGATCAAGGAGCACTACTACGTGGTGCACCGGACCATCAACCCGACCGGCATCGTGCCGGTGGGCCCCGACCTGGGCAACTGGCTGACACCGCACGGCCGGGAGGAACTGGGCGGCCGGCCGTTCGGCGACGGCACGCCACCCGGTCCGCCGCCCGAGGGCGAGCGGGTGCCCGCCGCGCACACTCCGCTGCCGGCCGAGGAGACACGGTAGTGGGCGAGTTGTCCATCCGCCGGTACCGCGACGGCGACCGGGACGCGGTCTACGAGATCTGTGTGGAGACGGCAGGCGCGGGCAAGGGTGTGCGCGGCCGGTACTCCACCGACGACCTCGTGCCCGACAGCGCGGCCGGGCCGTACCTGTTCCTCGAACCGCGGCACGTCTACGTGTTGGACAACGGCGAGCGCGCCGTCGGCTACGTCATCGGCACGGCCGACACCCCGGGCTTCGCGGCGGCCTACCACGAACGCTGGCTGCCGCTGCTGGGCGACCGGTACCGGCCGCTGTCCGGTCCACCGGTCACCGAGGAGGACCACCGCATCGACTCGCTGTTCAACCTGAAGCGGTGGATGGTGCGGCCGGAGTTGGTGCCGCACCCGGCGCACCTGCACGTCAACATCCTCGCCGCGTACCGCGGATCGGGCCGTGGCCGGGCGCTGGTCGACACGTTCCTGGCGTCGGTGGCGGCGGCCGGGGCGGCGTCGTGTCACCTGATCGTCCGGTCGGCGAACGTGAACGCCCAGCGCTTCTACGCGAAGCAGGGCTGGCGGCCGATCGACGTCGCGGGCGCCGAGCCGGGCACGTACCTGGTGCATCCGACGAGGTGAGCCGAACGGGCGGACCCACCCGCCCGTTCGTCCGGCGAACCTGTCCAGTTTTTGCGAAACTTTGTCAAAGCCTTGACTCGCGTCGTGGACACCTGAATCGTGTGATCGGCGTCCAACGACGGAGGCGACATGGCGCGGACCCGCTGGCACCGTTCGATCACCCTCACGATCGCGGCGGTGGCCGCGAGCGGCGGGCTCGCCGCGCTGCCCGCCCCGGCGGCGGCCAGGGTCGACCCGCTCCCGATCTACCTGGACACCCACTACAGCTTCGCCGCCCGCGCGGCCGACCTGGTGTCGCGGATGACGCTGCCGGAGAAGGTCGCCCAGCTGTCCACCAACAGCGGGCCGGCGATCCCGCGGCTGGGCGTGCAGCAGTACACGTACTGGAACGAGGGCCAGCACGGCATCAACACGCTGGGCGCCAACCAGGACAACAACGGCAACGGCGGCGCGCCGAAGGCCACCAGCTTCCCGACGAACTTCGCGTCGTCGATGTCCTGGGACCCGAGCCTGGTGTACCAGGAGACGACCGCGATCTCCGATGAGGCACGTGGGTTCCTGGACAAGTCGCTGTTCGGCACCGGGCAGAACAACCTCGGTCCCAGCGCGAGCGACTACGGGTCCCTGACGTACTGGGCGCCGACCGTGAACATGGACCGCGACCCGCGCTGGGGCCGCACCGACGAGGCGTTCGGCGAGGACCCGTACCTGGTGTCGCGGATGGCGGGCGCGTTCGTCGACGGCTACGAGGGCAACACACCCACCGGGCGGTCCGAGACCGGCTACCTGAAGGTCGGCGCCACCGCGAAGCACTATGCGCTCAACGACGTCGAGGACGACCGCACCGGGATCTCGTCCGACGTGACCGACACCGACCTGCGTGACTACTACACGGCCCAGTTCGCCAGCCTCGTCCAGGACGCGCACGTGTCCGGCCTGATGACCTCCTACAACGCGATCAACGGCACCCCCTCGGTCGCCGACACGTACACCACGAACCAGTTGGCACAGCGGACGTTCGGCTTCGACGGCTACATCACGTCCGACTGCGGCGCGATCGGGACGACCTACGGCCAGGCACCCGGTGGCCACGACTGGGCGCCGCCGGGCTGGACGACCGACCACAAGGGCGGCAACGGCACCTGGACCGACACGGCGACCGGGGACACGATCCCCTCGCAGGCCGGCGGCCAGGCGTACGCGCTGCGCGCCGGCACCGACCTGAACTGCGCGGGCGGTGAGAACACACTGGCCAACATCGAGGCCGCGATCAAAGCGGGCGCACTGTCCGAGGGCGTGATCGACAACGACCTGGTGAAGATCTTCACCGTGCGCATGCGGACCGGTGAGTTCGACCCGGCGGGCTCGGTGCCCTACACGAGGATCACCAAGGCGCAGATCCAGAGCCCGGCGCACCAGGCACTGGCCACGAAGGTCGCCGACAACTCCCTGGTGCTGTTGAAGAACCAGCCGGCCACCGGCGCGACGAGCCCATTCCTGCCGCTGTCGGCGCCGCACACGAACAAGATCGTCATCGTCGGCGACCTGGCCGGCAAGGTCACCCTCGGCGACTACTCCGGTGACCCGTCACTGCGGGTCGACGCCGTGCAGGGCATCACGAAAGCCGTGCAGCAGGCCAATCCCGGTGCGCAGGTCGTCTACGACGCGGCCGGCACCGGCACCAAGAAGACCACGCCCGCGGCGCTCAGCGACGCGACCAAGGCCGACATCGCGTCGGCCGACGCCGTCATCGTGTTCGTCGGCACCGACACCGACCTGGCCACCGAGGGCACCGACCGCACCACGATCGCCATGCCCGGCAACTACGACTCGCTGATCGACCAGGTCAGCGCGATCGGCAATCCGAGGATGGCGCTGGTCGTCCAGTCGGCCGGACCGGTCCGGATCGACGACGAGCAGGGCAAGTTCCCGGCCGTCGTGTTCAGCGGCTACAACGGCGAGAGCCAGGGCACGGCACTGGCGGACGTGCTGTTCGGCCGGCAGAACCCGGCCGGGCACCTGAACTTCACCTGGTACGCGGACGACTCGCAGCTGCCGGCGATGTCCAACTACAACCTGGCACCGGACGCGACCGGCGGCCTGGGCCGCACCTACGAGTACTTCACCGGCACGCCGACCTACCCGTTCGGCTACGGCCTGAGCTACTCCACGTTCCAGTACTCCGACGTGCACGCCGACCGGTCGTCCGTCGACGCCAACGGCACCGTGCGGGTGAGCATGACCGTCCGCAACACCGGCCGAACGGCGGGTGCGACGGTGGCGCAGCTGTACGCGGCGACGCCGTTCCCGGTGCCCGGCGCGGACATGCCGAAGCAACGGTTGGTCGGCTTCCAGAAGACGCAGGTGCTGCGACCCGGCCAGAGCCAGCGCATCACGCTGGCGGTGCACGTGCCGGACCTGTCGATCTGGGACGCGAAGGCGATGAAGTCCGTCGTCCACGACGGACCGTACGAGTTCCGGGTGGGCGCCAGTTCGGCCGACATCCGCGGCACGGCCACGGTGCGGGTGACCGGAGCGGTCCGGCCGGCCGTGCGGGAGGTGACCGTGCAACCCGATCAGGTCGACTTCCAGGTGGGCCAGACGCTCGACCTGACCGGCAGGAACCCGTGGATCAAGGACGACACCGACCCGGCGAAGGAACAGCGCGACCTCGGCGTCACGGCGGACCACATCGTCGAAGCGGCGAACAATGACGGCAGTTTCGCCGACCTTGCCAAGGCCGGGGTCACCTACCGCAGCAGCGATCCGAGGGTGGCCACCGTCAGCCCGCGGGGCCTGCTCACGGCGGTGGGCGACGGCACGGCCACCATCA
>DASZXM010000863.1:0-1585 GCA_035546415.1 Pseudonocardiaceae bacterium | reverse complement strand
CCGTACCGCGTGGTAGTGCGACAGCACCAGGTAGCGCACCGGCTTGTCGGTGTGCTCGCGCAGCGTCGCCAGCCATTCCCGGGCGGCGACCGGCGTGGCCAGCGCCTCGAAGCACACCAGGAAGTCCTCGCCCTCCACGGCGCCCACGTTCGGATCGCCTTCGGCGGTCAGCGCGTACACGCCGTCCGCGAGCACCTGGAACGTCTGCTGTTTCGCGGTGAGATCCGCCGACGACGCGAACGCTTTGCGGGCCATACCGTCACCCTACGACTGACTTCGCCGTGAAATCGTGCCCCGATTCGGCGAACACCTTCGCCAGCGCGCTGCCGCGGCGCGCGTACACGCGAGTGGCGATCTCCAGCGCCGCGTACACGCCGATGTACTGCAAGCCGCTGATCAGCGGCACCCGGTCCACCGGCAGTGTGTACGCCAGCAGGACGCGGACGCCGGCGTCGAGCACCAGCACCACACCCCACATCGCGGTCGTCACGCGCAGCAGGTGCCGGTACGTCGGGGAGTCCCGCCACGCACCCTCCGCGCGTCCCCGCGCCTCGTCGGACAGCAACGACCGGATCACCTGGAACAGGAACGGCGTGCGGCACAGCGTGGCGAGGATCCACAGCCCGGCCACACCGGTCAGCCAGCCGTCCTTGGCCAGCAGGAACCGCGGGCTGCCGGACACGAACGACACGGCGACGCTCAACGTCAGCACGCTCAGCGTGAACACGCCCAGCATGTCGATCCGGCGCCGCGACACGACCGTCCACACGGCCCGGACGGCGGGCGGCACGGCACTGAGCATCAGTGCCGGCCACTGGCCGACGCCCAGCCAGCGCAGCCCGTAGAACAGTGCCACCGGCAGCACCAGGTTGACGACGAGATTGATCACCAGCGCCCTGCGCCGCATGGCACACCCCCGAGTTTCGAGTCGGTCGAGGTCGTCGACGCTACGAACGCGGAGCGCCGTCCGGTATGCGTCCAGATCCCGACCCGGGGTGGTGCCAGGTGCACCCCGACGGGCACCTGAGTGCAGTGTGCGCGGCGGCGCGGCGGGTCACACTGGACGGCGTGGGGATGTCGAATGTCCGGGCGATCGGTCGTGGGCTCGCGCTGTTCGCGTTGGTTCCGCTGGAACTGCTGGTGCTCGTCGGGTACGCCGTCGGTGTGGCCGCGACCATGGTCGGACTGGTGGTCGTGCTGCAGCCGGTGGCCGTGTACAGCCGGTGGCTGCCCAACCTGGCGCGCCGGCTGGCCACCGCGTGGTCGAACACGCCGATCCCGGTGCCCTACCGACCGCGTCCGGGGCCGCCGACGCCGGACGCGAACGGCCTCTACCGCTACCCGGACGGCTCGTTCCACCCGACGTCGAGGGGCCTGGCGTTCCGGCAGTGGTCGCGGTGGATCTTCCACGACCCGGCGACCTGGCGGGACATGGCGTGGCTGCTGGTCGACCCGGTGCTCGGCGGCGTGCTGGCGCTCCTGCCGGCCGCGGCGATCGGCTGGGGCGTCTGGCAACTGATCGCCGGCCGGTTCCTCGTCGGCGCCGTCGCCGTGGTCGCCGGCTGGGTCGTCGCACCTGGCCTGA
>DASZXM010000862.1:0-3801 GCA_035546415.1 Pseudonocardiaceae bacterium | reverse complement strand
CGATCGCGGGCCTGCGCAGGCCGGCCGTTCGGCGGGCACCGCGCACGCCGAGGGCACCGGTCCGACCCGGCGCCCCGGTCCGCCCCAGGGCGCCGGCCGGCAGGGCGTCCGGGCCGACCGGCCGATGGGTCTCGACCGGTTCGGTCCACGCGCGGTTCTCGGCCGGCAGCCGGCCGAGTGCCGCGTCGGCGGCGGCCCTGCGGCGCACGAACGCCGTGAGGCCACCGCGGAACGCGTTGCGCAGCCGGGTGGTGCGGCTGGTGAGCAGGCCGCGCACGGTGCCCCGGCCGACGGCGGCCCGTTCGGCACGCGCCCTGCGCAACCCGGCGCGGCCACCGACCAGGTACGCGATCACGGCGAGCTCGGCACGTGCGTCGGAAAGCCTGCGCAGCAACAGGAAACCGATTGCCCGCAGCAGACACAGCAGCAGAATCCTGGGCAGTCCCAGTGCGAATCCGGCCGTCGTCCGATTGACCAGCACGGTGCGCACGCCGTGCGCGCGGTCCGCGGCACGCACCGAACCGGGCAGCGCGTCCGGCTCCCGCAGTCCCCGCGTGACGGCCCTGGCGTGCCGCAGCCGTGCCGTCGGCACGCACAACGCGACCCAGCCGGCCCGGTTCACCCGCCAGCCCAGGTCGACGTCGTCACGCAGCAGCGGCAGTGCCGGGTCGTAGCCGCCGACCTCGTCCCACACGTCCCGCCGGATCAGTGCGCCCGCCGACGACACGGCGAGCACCTCGGTGCTCTGCTCGAACGCGCTGCGACCCTCGGTGTCGAAGCGGCTCCAGTCCAGTTCGGCCGGTCCGACACCGGTCTGACGGTGCCCGGACGCGTCCGTGGACAGCCCGAACTCGACCACCAACCGCGGATCCGACCAGTCCAGCGCCAGCGGTCCGAGCAGGCCGGCCGACGGCGAGAGTTCCGCCGAGCGCAGCAGCACCCCGAGACAGTCCGGTTCCGGCGCGCAGTCGTCGTGCAGCACCCAGACCCACCGGCCAGGATCACCCCATCGAGCTACCCCGGTGTCGACGGCGACGCGGACCGCGGCGCCGAAACCGGTGTTCCGGTCGAGCGTGCGGACACCGTCGAGCACGGCGTCCGGCCCGGACGCCGCGTCGGCGAGGAGTTCCGGTGTGCGGTCGACGGATCCGGTGTCGACGGCGAGGACGTGCCTGGGGCGCGGCGAGCACCGGCGCAGCGCGGAAAGCGCCTCCCGCAGCCACTGCTCGCCGTCGTGGCAGACGAGCACGGCCAACACCGGCTCGGCTCTCGCCCGGACGGGCACCGAATGCGGCACTTCGGCCCCCGATCGGTGTGTGATCGTGTCTGCTCCGACACGTTAGGGCACCGCTCCGACCGGACCGCTACCGGCTGGTAATAGGGGTTTCGTCAGAAAAGTCCACAGTTGACCGAAGCCGTGTCCGACCGAAGCCCGTGTCCCACCACACGGACCTCGGTCCCACGACGTCAGACGGCTCGCTTCTTCAGCTTCCGTCGCTCACGCTCGGAGAGGCCGCCCCAGATGCCGAACCGCTCGTCGTGCGCCAGTGCGTACTCCAGGCACTCCGAACGCACGTCACAGCCCTGGCAGATCCGCTTGGCCTCCCGTGTCGAGCCGCCCTTCTCCGGGAAGAACGCCTCCGGATCGGTCTGCGCGCACAGCGCGCGGTCCTGCCACTCCGGTTCCTCGGTCTCACCGAACAGATCGATCAGCACGCCCGCCTGGTCGCCAGGCGGTCCCTCCCACTCTTCGGCGTGTTCGCCGGGTAGCTCCCACATCTCCCCGTCCGCCTCCTCACCTCTCGCACTCCCCTATGGCGGACGCCACTCGCCATGCCCCTCTCGCACCACGAATGACACCGATGTGATTACACCTGTGTAGTGCGGGGCGGTCAAGCCGAATGCACACGTCGGGGGGACAGACGTAACGCTGCACGGCCCTTTTCCGGCACCGCGGACACAACAATTACGGCACTCGAAGATCGGACCGGCGGACACCGCACAGGTCGACACGGCAGACTGGCGGCCGTGAACCGCGCAGGCATCCGGCCCAGCCCGATCTTCCTCGGCATCCTCGGCGCCGCCGTCGTCGGCGGACTGCTGCTGTCCTTCTTCCAGACATCCGAGGCGGCCGTCGACGGCGGCATGCTGCTGCTCGTCCTCGGCGGCTGGGGGGTGTCCCTGTGCCTGCACGAGTTCGGCCACGCCTACGTGGCATACAAAGGCGGCGACTTCGCCGTGCGGACCAAGGGCTACCTGACACTGGACATCCGCCGGTACACCGACCCGGTGTTCAGCATCGTGCTGCCGTTGCTGTTCCTGGCGTTCGGCGGCATCCCGCTGCCCGGCGGCGCGGTCTGGGTGAACCACCACGCGCTGCGCTCCAAGCGGGTGGAGTGCCTGGTGTCGCTGGCCGGCCCGTTCTCCAACCTGGTGCTGGGCGTGCTGCTGACCCAGGCGGTCCGGCTGACGCCGACCCCGACGTTCGAGCTCTTCGGTCCCGTGTCGGCGCTGTCAGCGGGGTTGTCGTACCTGGCGCTGCTGCAGATCCTGGCGTTCGTCCTCAACATCCTGCCGATCCCCGGCCTGGACGGCTGGGGTGCCATCGAGCCGTGGCTGCCCTACGAGGCCAAGAAGTTCGGCCAGATGGTGCGGCCGTGGGCGCCGCTGGTGCTGTTCGTGCTGCTCCTCGGCGTCGCCTCGGTCGGCGAGGCGTTCTTCTGGATCACCGACCACGTGTTCAACGCCGTCGGCGGCGACCCGAACCTCGCCGGCATCGGCCAGGACACGTTCCTGTTCTGGCGGAACTGACCACGTGCGAGGATGACCTCCTGTGAAGGTGGTCGTACTGGTCGGCGGCGTGGGCGGGGCACGGTTCCTGCTCGGGATGAAGGCCGCTCTTGGCATGGCGGAAGTGGGTCGCACCGAAGGCGCGGCGCACGACATCACCGCGCTGGTGAACACCGGCGACGACGTGTGGATGCACGGGCTGCGGATCTGTCCGGACCTGGACACGTGCATGTACACGCTGGGCGGTGGCATCGACACCGGCCGGGGCTGGGGCCGCGCCGGTGAGACGTGGGCGGTGCGCGCGGAACTCGCCGCGTACGGCGCCGATCCGACCTGGTTCGGGCTGGGCGACCGGGACATCGCCACGCACCTGGTGCGCACCCGGATGCTGCGCGCGGGCTACGCGCTGTCGGACGTCACCGCGGCCCTGTGCGACCGGTGGAAGCCGGGTGTGCGGCTGCTGCCGATGAGCGACGACCGTGTCGAGACCCACGTGGTGGTCGACGTGCCCGGCGATCCCGTGGAACGCAAGGCCGTGCACTTCCAGGAGTGGTGGGTGCGCTACCACGCCGAACTGCCGGCGCACTCGATCGTGCCGGTGGGCGCCGAGGAGGCGAAGCCGGCACCGGGCGTGCTGGAGGCGATCGCCGAGGCGGACGCGGTGGTCCTGGCGCCGTCCAACCCGGTGGTGAGCATCGGCACGATCCTCGCCGTGCCGGGCGTCAAGGCGGCGCTGCGGGAGACGAAGGCGAAGGTCGTCGGGCTGTCCCCGATCGTGGCGGACCGGCCGGTGCGCGGCATGGCGGACGCATGTCTCACGGCGATCGGCGTGCCGACGACGGCGGAGGCGGTCGGCAGGCTGCTGGGTGCCCGCAAGGACGCCGACGGCGTGCTGGACGGTTGGCTGATCCACACGGCGGACACGGCGGACGTGCCGGGTGTCGAGGTGCGGTCGGTGCCGCTGATGATGAGCAGCACGCAGGCGACGGCCGACATGGCGCTGGCCGCGCT
>DASZXM010000861.1:0-2314 GCA_035546415.1 Pseudonocardiaceae bacterium | reverse complement strand
GCCGCTGGGTCGCCGGGGATCCGGACCTGCCAGACCGAGCTCGTCCGTCCGCCCGCGCCCGCCTCGGCGTACGTCGTCGCGAGCGTGCGCAGGCCGGCGAAGAACCCGGGTGCCGGGGGCACCGGTTCCAGGTAGACGCCGACCGTGGTGGGCGCGGGCAACCGGGCCAGTTTGTGCCAGAACGGTTGCCACGACAGCGTGTTCGGCTCCAGCGGCGCGATGTCGAACCACACCCGGTGCCCCGGCTGCGGGCGCTGCCGCCACGCCCAACGCAGCCGTTTGCGCAGCTCGAACGCGGCGGCCGGGCGCGGCGGGTTCAGATAGGCCGTGACCTGGTCGGTGGTCAGGGGCGCGGTCCGGACGTGGCGGGGTGCGGCGGCCAGCCCGGCGCGCAGCGCGAGTGCCGCCGCGGTGGCCTCCGGTGCCGTGCGGGCGTGTGCCCTGCCGAGCAGGACACACGTCAGTGGCATGTGCTGGCGTTCGTTGAGATAGCGCAGCTCCCACCGGATGCCGTTGGCCGTCGACCACAGCCCGGACAGCCACGCGCGCTCGGCGACGGCCAGGTCGGCGCGCAGGCGCGGCGCTTCCACGTCGCCGTAGCCGGTCACCGGCGTCACCCGGAGCCCGACCCACGCCCAGTGCCCCTGCGCCGTCGACCGGAGCAGCACGCCGTCCGATGTCACGACCGCGGAACCGGCACCGGAGCGGAGCCCAGCTCGTCCGGCTCGATCTGCGGAAGTCCCTGCGGGAAGCCGTACTCCACCGGGACCTGCCGGCCCTCGTGGGCGACCATCAGCCCCTCACGGCACGCGGCGTGCACGGCCTCGCGCATCGCCCGGGGTCGCTCGGTGCGCATCATCTGGCGTTCCAGGTCCTGGCCGTTGCCCATGCCGCTGAACACGTCCGCGACGAACCGGCCGATCAGCGTCGTGCCGCGGCGGGTGCGCCACATCATCCAGCCCAGATACAGGCTGGTGCCGTACGGGAAGACCGAGATGTACGCGGTGTACGTGCGGTCCTGCACGACGAGCCGGTTGCTCACGTTCGACGGGCCGAAACCGGTGCGGATGCGCCGCACCCGCCAGTTCACCGGCAGTTGGCGGTGCCACAGCGTGCCGGAGATCTGGCTGTACACCGAATCGGCGCCCGCGGCCCGGTCGGCCAGCAGCACCCGCCACTCGGCGATCGGTTCGGGCAGCTTCGACAACAGCAGGATCAGCCAGAACATGATGACCCCGGGAATGGTGCCGACCGTCACCAGGACGGTCCCCCCGCCGGAGGACGCTCCGCCGCCGAGCACGCTGCCCGCGTCGGAGAACATCAGCACGACGCCCGGCACCGCGAAAACCGCCCACACGACACCGGAAACGATGAACGCGCGCAGCCACAACCGCCACAGGATGCGAAAGTTCACACTTTCGTCGAGTGACAATTCAATGTCATTGAACCGGAGAGTCTTGTCCAGATAGGCTTCGTTGCCGTCGCCACCAGGCCATACGGCCACGTGCCCATTTGTTCCGGTAGTCACCGCGTTTCCCTTCCCCGACCGCAGTTCGCTCAGAATGCTAAACCGCGACCGGGGAAGGTGGGACTACGATTCAGTGTCGGACGACCGCTCGGAGTCAGACGACCGCGAGTGGCAACTGGTTGGGGATCACCGGGGCCGGGAGGTCCGACTCGCCGGTCAGGAACGTGTCCACCGCGTGGGCCACCGAGCGGCCCTCCGCGATCGCCCACACCACCAGCGACGCGCCCCGGTGCGCGTCACCGCAGACGAACACGCCCGGCACGTCCGTCTGCCAGTCCGAGCCGCACGCCAGCGTGCCCCGGCGGGTGAGCGTCAGGCCGAGGTCGTCCAGCAGCGGCATCCGCTCCACGCCCTCGAAGCCGATCGCCAGCAGGACCAGGTCGGCCGGCAGCACCTCCACCGTGTCGGACATCGGCAGCACCTCGCGGCGGCCGGTGGCCGGGTCGCGGTGGACCTTCACCTCGCGCAGTTCGACCGCGCGGACCTTGCCGGACTCGTCACCGATGAACCGCTCGACCGCGACCGCGAACTTCCGCTCGCCACCCTCCTCGTGGGCCGGGTAGGTGCGCAGGATCCACGGCCACGTCGGCCACGGGGAGCGGTCGTCGTCGCGGACCTCCGGCGGGCGCGGGTACTGGTCCAACTGCGTCACCGACAGGGCACCCTGGCGGGCGGCCGTGCCGTAGCAGTCGGCTCCGGTGTCACCGCCGCCGATGATGACCACGTGCTTGTCGCGCGCGTCGATCGGCGTGGGCCCGTCACCCTCGCACGTCTTGTTCGCGGCCA
>DASZXM010000860.1:0-8697 GCA_035546415.1 Pseudonocardiaceae bacterium | reverse complement strand
TGATGGTGGCCACGCCGCTGTACGCGGCCAGCACCGGTCCGATCTTGATCCGGACCCGACCGCGGTAGGAGTCGTTGCCCAGGTCCTCCACGAGCTCGGCGCCGGGCATGCACGCCACGACGTTGGCCGGGTCCTGCAGGAACCGGAACACGTGGTCCGGGTCGGCGGACACCGCGAACGAGTTCTCGATCAGCATCAAGTACCTCTCAGGACGGGTTCGCGTCCTGGGCTGCCAGGATCGCGTCGACGATGCGCGCCGGCGTGACCGGAGCACGGGTGATGCGCGCCCGCAGCGGGCGCAGCGCGTCCTCGATCGCGTTCGCGATCGCGGCCGGCGCCGGGATCGTGCCGCCCTCGCCGGCGCCCTTGGCGCCCAACGGGTTGAGCGGGCTGGGGGTCTGGATGTGGAACAGGTCGACCTTCGGCACCTCCGTCGCCGACACCAGTGAGTAGTCCAGGTAGCTGGCCGCCTGCGGCTGCGCGTCCGCGTCGTAGATGGGCTCCTCGTACATCGCGTTGCCGATGCCGTGCGCGAAGCCACCGATGACCTGGCCGTCCACCAGGCGCGGGTTGATCACCGTGCCGCAGTCGTGGCCGATGACGTACTTGAGCACCTGGATGCCGCCGGTGTCCGGGTCGATCTCGACGATCGCGCCGTGCGCGCCACTGGCGTACGCGGCCCGTTCCGGCGCGAAGTAGCTGGACGTCTCCAGACCGGCCCGCACACCCTTGGGCAGGGTGATGCCGTGCTTGCCGATGTTGGCCACCTGGGCCAGCTCCAGCAGCGTCTTGGACTTCTCCACGTCACCGTCCAGGCAGGCCCGGTCACCGACGAAGCTGACCTCCGCCGGGTGACAGCCCAGCAGGATCGCCGCCGTGTCCAGCAGCCGTTCACGCATCTGCTGCGCCGCGTCGAACACCGCGGGACCGGCGGTGGCGGTGATGCGGGACGCGAACGTGCCCTGGCCGAACGGGATCTTGCCGGTGTCGCCCGTGGTGACGTCGATGTGCTCCATATCCAGGCCCAGCGCGTCCGACGCGATCTGCGCGTAGACCGTCTCGTAGCCCTGGCCCTGGCCGGCCGCGGCGAGCGTCACCAGGATGCGGCCCTGGTTGGTGAGCCGGATCTTCGCGCCCTCGTACGGGCCAAGGCCACAGCCCTCCACGTACACGGCGAGACCGATGCCGATCAGCCTGCCCTCGGCGCGCAGCCGCTCCTGCTCCTTGCGGGCCTCGGCGTAGCCCAGCCGTTCCAGCGTGCCGGCCAGCAGCGTCGGGAAGTCACCGCTGTCGTAGGTC
Organism: Pseudonocardiaceae bacterium; assembly: GCA_035546415.1. GTDB lineage: Bacteria > Actinomycetota > Actinomycetes > Mycobacteriales > Pseudonocardiaceae > DATEPR01. The sequence continues at coordinate 7,398 of DASZXM010000860.1, read as the reverse complement.
AGCGGCGAGCCGTCACGGAACATGATGCCGACCTTGTACGGGAACTCGTCGGCCTGGATCAGGTTGCGCTCACGCACCACGGCCGGGTCGATGCCCAGGTACTCGGCGATGCGGTCCATCATGCGTTCCATCGCGAACACCGCCTGCGGGCGGCCCGCGCCGCGCACCGACGACGTCGGCACCATGTTCGTGTAGCAGGCCAGCAGTTCGACATCGAGATTGGGCACGTGGTACGGGCCGGGCACGGTGCTCGTCGTGATCGAGGGCACCTGCAGGCCCGCGCAGTACGCACCCTGGTCGTGCTCGACCCGGTCCTTGACGGCCAGCACGTGGCCCTCGTCGTCGAAGCCGACCTCGATGCGGTGCGTCTGCGAGCGCTCCATCATCGCGCTGACGAAGTTCTCCTGCCGGTCCTCCACCCACTTCACCGGCCGGTCGATCTTCTTCGCCACCCACGGGATGACGACTTCCTCGCCGTAGAACTGGGCCTTGGGGCCGAAACCGCCGCCCACGTCCGTCGGCGCGATGACCCGGATGTCGTCCTCGGGCATCCCGTAGATCACCGACAGCTGCTGCCGCGCGTAGTGCGGCGACTGGGTGGTGTCCCAGATGACCAGCTGTCCGGTGGTCCGGTCGAACCGCGCCGCGACCGCCCGGCACTCCATCGAGTGCCCGCCGCCGCGCATCACGAAGAACTCGGCGGACAGCGTGTGCGGCGCCTCGGCCATCGCCTTGGTCGCGTCACCGGCGCTCTGCGACAGCTTCACGGCGATGTTGTCCTCGGCGTCCGAGTGGGCCAGCGGCGCGCCCGGCGCCAGCGCGGCGGCCGTGGAACCGACCGCGGGCAGCTCCTCGTAGTCGACCTCGATCAGCTCCAGGGCGTCCTCGGCGACGTACCGGGACTCGGCGATCACCACGGCGACCGGCTCACCCACGTAGTGCACCGACCTGGGTGGCATCGGCAGCCGGGGGAAGTCCTTCAGCTGTGGATGCAACACCTTGGGCGCCAACGGTTTCTGGATCTCCAGCAGGTCCGCGCCGGTGAACACGGCGACCACGCCGGGCAGTTGCTCGGCAGCTTTGGTGTCGATGGCCAGGATGTTGGCGTGCGCGAACGTGGACCGCAGGAACGCCGCCGACAGCGCGCCGGGCAGCTCCAGGTCGTCCAGGTAGCGGCCGCGGCCGGTGAGCAGCCGGTCGTCCTCACGGCGCTGGATGCCGGCGCCGATCATGCCTTTGACGGCTGCGTCAGTCATGCGTTGGCCTCCTTGCTGGCGTCCAGGACCGCCTGCACGAGGCCGGTGTAGCCGGTGCAGCGGCAGATGTTGCCCGACAGCACGTCCCGCGCGGTGTCCTCGTCCTCGACCGGGCCCTCGCGCAGCGCGGCCGTGACCGACATCAGGAAGCCGGGCGTGCAGAAACCGCACTGCAGCGCGTAGTTCTTCTTGAACGCCTGCTGCAGCGGACCCAGCTCACCCTCGGGCGCCAGGCCCTCCACCGTCTCCACGGTCGCCTCGTCGGCCTGCACAGCCAGCATCAGGCACGACCGCACGGCGGAGCCGTTCACGATCACCGTGCACGCGCCGCACACGCCGTGCTCGCAGCCCAGGTGCGTGCCGGTCAGACGCAGCCGCTCGCGGAGGAAGTCGGCCAGCGTCATCCGGTCGTCCACCACGTGCTGCTGCGCCGTCCCGTTCACGGTGACGGTGATCAGGTGGCCGGGCGCCTCGGTCACCGCGCTGACGCTCGCCCCGGCGAGCAGGTCGTCGGCGCCACTGTTCGCTGGTTCAGACATGAGCAACCTCCTGCTGCTGTGCCCGCACGTCGGCAAGGGCACGCTTGACGAGCACACCGGTCAGCCGCTTGCGGTACGCGGCACTGGCGTGGGCATCCCCGGTCGGGTCGACCTCGTCGCGGGCCCGCTGCTCCGCCTCGGCGAGCACGGCGTCGTCCAGCCGCTGCCCGGCCACCAGGCCCTCCACCGGGGTCAACCGGTGCGGGGTCGGCGCCACGCCGGCCGCCGCGATCCGGCACGACGTCACGATCCCGTTGCCGTCCACCGACACCGCGGCCGCGACACCGGCCAGCGCGAAGTCGCCGCGCCGCGTCGCGAACTCGTGGAACGCCGAGAACGTGCCGGCGGGCGGCAGGGTCACCCGCACCCGCAGCAGCAGCTCGTCCGGCTCGATCGCCGTGGTCAGGTGGAACTGGAAGAAGTCCGCCACCGGGATCTGCCGGGTGCCGCGCGCGGACGCCACGGTGAACGTGGCGTCCAGCACCGACATCACACTGGGCAGCTCCGCCGCCGGGTCGGCGTGCGCCAGGCTGCCGCACACCGTGCCCCGGTTGCGGATCTGCGGATGCGCGACCTGACGCAGCGCCTGCGCCAGCACCGGCAGCGCCGTGGCCACCTCCGGCGAGCGCTCCACCTGCCGCTGCCGCACCAGCGCCGGGATGGCCACGGTGTCGGCCGCCCACGTCACGTCGGTCAGGTCACCGCCGAGGCGGTTGATGTCCACCAGGTGCTCGATCGCCGAGAGCCGGAAGTTCAGGATCGGCATCAGGCTCTGCCCGCCTGCCAACACCTTCGCCTCGTCGCCGTACTCGTGCAGCATCGCCAGCGCCTCGTCCAGCTCACGCGGTGCGTGATAGGTGAACCGGCCGGGCTTCATGCCGGGACCTCCGTTCCGTTCAGGTGCGCGCGCACCAGCGCCGCCAGTTCCGGTTTCTCCACCAGCGACAGGTGCCGCAGGCCCGGCAGCACCAGCAGCCGGGTGGCGGGAATCTCCTGGGCCAACACCTCGGCCATCGCCGGGGGAGTGGCGTAGTCCTGCTCGCCGACCAGGACCAGCGTGCGGGCCGTGACCGAGGGCAGCAGGTGCCGCGAGTCCATCGCGCCCATCGCCAGCGACGCCGCCGCGTGCGCCTCGCTGTCGGTGTCCACGAAGATGTCCACCACGCGCTGCACCTCACTGGGGTGCCCGGCGCGGAACGGCTCGGAGAACCAGCGGTCCACCTGGAACGTGACCTGCTTCTCCCGCGGCACGCCCACCGCCTTCTCGGCCCGTTCCCGCCACGCGGTCACGGCGTTCTCGCCGTACCAGGCGGTCGTGTCGGCCAGCGTCAGCGACCGCACCCGATCCGGGTACTTTCCGGCGAACGTCATCGCGACGCTGCCGCCCATCGACATGCCCAGCAGGTGCACCGAGTCCAGGCCGAGGCTGTCCAGCGCGTCACCCAGGTCGCCGGCCATGTCCTCGATGCTGAACGGCTCGCGGTCCCACGACGTGCGGCCGTGGCCGCGCTGGTCGGGCGCGAACACCTGGAAGTCCGCGGCCAGCGCCGTGCCCAGCGGCCGCCACAGCTCGCCGGCCAGCGCCAACGGGTGCAGCAGGAACACCGGCTCGCCCTCGCCCCACACCCAGGTGGCCATCCGACCCTGCCGGATCGGCACCAGCCTGCGCTCCTCGTTGGTCACCGGGCCCTCCAGAACAGTTCGGTGGCGTTGCCGTTGAGCACGGCATCGGTGTCGGCGGCGGACAGACCCGCCGCCCGGACGGTCGCGACCGGCGCGGGATCGCCGAGCGCGAAGGGGTAGTCACTGCCCAGCAGCACGTGACCGGCACCGACCACATCGGTGAGGTACGCGATGGACCTGCTGGACAGGGTCACGGTGTCGAAATACAGGTCGGCCAGGTAGTCCGACGGCTTCTCCCGCCGCAACGGCCCGGCGTAGGCCTCCTGCACGCGGTAGCCGCCGTCCAGCCGGCCGGCCGCGTACGGCAGGAAACCGCCGCCGTGCACCAACAGCAGCTTCAGGCGGGGATGCCGGTCCAGCACGCCGTGCAGGATCATCTCGGTCACGGCCAGCGTGTTGTCCACCAGCCGGCCGTACACGTTGCCCATGCCGCCCAACGTCGTCAGGTCACCGGACGGGCCGCACGTCGGCGGGTGCAGCATGATCGGCGCGCCCAGCTCCTCGGCGACCGTCCACAGTGGCTCCAGGCCGCGGTCGTGCAGCGTGACGTCGTTGGTGGGGTTGGTGTTCAGGAACAGCCCGACGAGCTCGTCGCGGCCCATGGCCGCCTGGAGGTCCTTCGCGGCCTGCTCGCCGTCGTCCAGTGCGACGGTGGCCAGCCCGACGGCGTCGCCGCCGGCCGTGGCGACCGTCTCGCACAGCGCGTCGTTGAGCCGGTAGGCCCAGGCGCGGGCGTCCGGTGGCGCCATCCGACCGAACTGGACGTCCATCCACGGCGACAACACCTGTCGTGTGATGCCCGTCTCACCCAGCCACGCCCGGCGGGCGCCCGGCTCGGTCATCCTCGGCCGGATCGGCCGCGTGTCGCCGAACCCCGGCACCGACACGACCCAGCCCTGCTCGGTGCGCGTCGCGGCGAACCCGCCGGCGTCGGGGGAGCGGGCCAGATCGGTGAGCAGCGTCTGCGGCACGACATGGGCGTGGACGTCCGTGACGGTGTCCGTCGGACTCACCTACCTCGGCATCGTTCGTCATTTACTGGATTAACCGAGGTTATGAGTGGCCCGAACGCCTGACCAGCGGCTTCTACTGGCCCCGGTGGTTAGATCTGCTAACAGCGCGATGCTGGCTATCGGTACCGCCACCGTGGTGACATGTGCCGGCAACGGTGGATCGATGCGGAGGTGGCACACAGGTGGCGACGACGGACGGGCGGCCGCGGCGGGTGGTCCTCGCGATCACCGGGGCCAGTGGCGCGGCGATCGGGCTGCGCATCCTGGCGCTGCTGCGCGACGCCGACGGCGTCGAGTCACACCTGGTGGTGTCCCGTGCCGGCGCCGTCACGCTGCGCCACGAGTGCGACGCCTCACTGGCCGACGTGCGGGACATGGCCGACGCCTACTACCGAACCGGTGACATCGGCGCGGCCATCGCATCCGGGTCGTTCCCGGTGGACGCGATGATCGTCGCTCCTTGCTCGATCAAGACACTGTCCGCGATCGCCTACACGTACACCGACGACCTGGTCAGCAGGGCCGCGGACGTCACATTGAAGGAGGGGCGGCCGCTGCTGCTGATGGTCCGGGAGACCCCGCTGCACCTGGGACACCTGCGGTCGATGGTCGCCGCGACGGAAGCGGGTGCGATCATCGCGCCACCGGTGCCCGCGTTCTATCCTCGTCCCCAGTCAATCGATGACATGATTGATTATTCGGCCCGCCGGGCGCTGGCCAGGGTGGGCCTGTGCGACCTCGCACCAGCGGCGTGGCAAGGTGAGCTGAACGGACGTGGTGATCACACGGACGGGTGACGGTCGTGCAGCCGTGCCCCGGCCGGGAAGGAAGTCGGGTGCTGGAGGTACGGCGGCTGCGGATCTTCGCGGCGGTCGCGCAGCGCGGGTCGTTCACCGCGGCGGCCGAGGAGTTGTTCATGACCCATTCGGCCGTGTCGCAGCAGATGGCCCTACTGGAACGGCAGTTGGGCGTGCCGCTGATGGTCCGTGGGCCGCGCGGGGTCGAGCTGACCGAATCCGGCAGGGTGCTTGCCGAACGTAGCACTGTTCTGCTCGGCACGATAGCGAGCATCGAACGGGAGATGCGCGACCTGAAGGCCCGGCACGCGATGGTCCGGCTGGGTGCGTTCCCCACGGCGGGCGCCGACCTGATCCCGAGGGTCGTCCGCGAGTACCAGAAGCGGTTCGCCGACACCCGCATCGTGCTCCGTTCGGCCCACGCCGGTGACATGCCGGCCTGCCTGCGCGACGGTTCCATCCACGTCGGCCTGGTGTGGGACTACGACTTCGCCCCGCGCACGGTGCCTGCCGACATCGAGTGGGTGCACGTCGCCGACGACCCGCTGTGCGTGCTGTTCCCGCCCGACCACCCACTGGCCGGTGAGTCCGAAGTGGAACTGGCCGAGCTGGCCGGCGAGAACTGGGTGGTCCGCGGCCACCGCCCGCCCTACGACGACGCGTTCACGGTGATGTGTCGGCTGGCCGGCTTCGAACCCACCATCGGCTTCGTCACCGACGACTATCCGTCGGCGCAGGGTCTGGTCGCCGCGCGCATCGGCATCAGCATCGCACCGCGGCTGTCGCTGGTGGCCCAGCACCCGGACGTGGTCGCGGTGCCGATCGCGGCGCCCGCACCGCACCGCAGGATCGCCGCGGTCCGGCTGCGCAGCGCCAACCACCCGCCGGCCGCCCAGCAGATGCTCGACGTGCTGCGGGAGGCCACGGTCACCGAGACAGCGGTCACCGGGACAGCAGCCACCGGGACAGCAGCCACCGGGACAGCGGCCACCGCGGAGGTGCCGGCATGAGCATCTCCGGCGAACTCACCATCGACGAACGGAACCAGGTGGACGGCACCCTCCGACCCGACGGCAGTGACGTACTGGGCCGCATGCTGTGGGAGGGCAGATCCGACACGTCGCTGGTCGACAAGATGGTCGAAGACCTGGCGATGCGCATCATCGACGGCCGGCTGCCACCGGGCGCGGACGTCAACTCGGTCGAACTGGCCCGCCGCTACGGCAGCTCCCGCACCCCGGTGCGCGAGGCACTGCTGACGCTGCAGCGCGAGGGCCTGGTCGACATCCCGGCGCGGCGGCGCCCCCGGGTGGCACTGGTGACGTTGTCGCAGGTGCGCGAGATGTACGAGGTGCGCGCCAGCCTGCACGGCCTGGTCAGCGAGCTGATCGTGCGCAGTGCCGACGACAGTGGCCTGACGGTGCTGCGGCAGTGGCAGGACAAGCTGCGCGTGGACGCCGAGCGCGGCGACGTGGAGGCCTACTTCTGGCACAACGTCGCGTTCCGCCAGGCGGAGGCGGAGATCGCCGGCAACCACTCGCTCACCAGGCTGCTGTCCACGCTCGGCCTGCGGACCCTGCAACTGCGGCACCTGAGCCTGTCGTTCCCGGGCCGCCTGGACCGCTCGGTGGACGACCACGAGCGCCTGCTGGCCGCCTACGCCGAACGCGACGAGCCACTGGCCGTGGCCCTGACGAAGTCGATCATCATGGCCGGTTTCCGCGCCATCGAGGCATCCGGCTGGTCCGGTCTGGAGGTCGACGGCCACCCCGAGCCCGAACCGACGGATTCCCAGCCGCCCGCCGAGGAGTGACGCGGGGGCCGTCGCGTCCGGCCGGACCCGGCGGTCAGTCCGGCCTGGTCAGTGCCACACCCAGCGGCGTCGTCAGGTAGAGGACGTGGCGGCCGGTGCGTTCGCGCGCCACCAGGCCGCTCGCGCGCAGCACGGCCAGGTGCTGGGACACCGCGCTCGGGGTCACGCCGAACGCGCGGGCCAGGTCCGTGGTCGTCGCCGGAGAACGCAGCGCCTCCAGCAGCTCCGCCCGCGTCCGGCCGAGCAGCCGCACCGCGCTGCCCGCCGGTGGCCGGGTGCCCGCCGTCCACAGTGTTC
>DASZXM010000859.1:0-12221 GCA_035546415.1 Pseudonocardiaceae bacterium | reverse complement strand
TCTCGGCGGCATCCAACGCCGCGGCGGCCTGGTCCGGCCGCAACACCGCCGGCAACGTGTGCCGCTGCCGCGGTGCCGCCAACCGCGGACCCGGGTCCACGGCGAGCAACCCCTGCCGGAAGGCCCACGCCGTGAACGTCCGGGCGGCGGCGGCCCGCCGGGCCAGCGTGTTGCGACTGGCGCCCTCCGCCAACAGTCCGGCCAACCAACCCCGCATCACGCCGAGATCCAACCCGGCCAACACCGGCCCCACAGGACCTCCGTCCGTACCGTCGACAGCCACCTCGTCGGCCGTCGATTCACCGTCCGGCTGAATTACTGCTGATGTGGGTTGGTCGGGGGTCGCCGGGGTGGGTAAGTGGCTCAGCAGCGATGCCACGTCGCCCGTGTAGGCACGGACCGTGTGCGGGGAGAGGTTCCGCTCGAGTTTCAGGTGACGTTCGAAATTGTCAAGGGCCGCGGCCAACTCGGAAGACAGGTGGGCTCGCGCGTTCAGCAGGCTGGGGTGTGCCGTCCGCGAGTGCGCCACACCTGAACACATTGCGCCGACGACGTTGCGCGGTCAAGTATCACCACGCGCTCACGGACATTTTGTTTCAACTCCTTGTGCCACAAGCCTGTTTGAGCGAACGGCGTTCTCTGCCCGTTTTCGGTGCCACCTCCTTACCTTTGTGTCCTAGGTGGACGGCGTTGCCAGCCGGTTTCCGAGCGTTCGGCCAGGTTGGCGAGTTCCAGCGCGGGCAGGATGGCGCGCACCCTGTCCAGCGGCACGCCTGATCGGACCGCAATCTGCTCCGCCGACATGCCGGTTCGCCAACCGAGGGCTTCGTGTACGCGAAGTGACCGTTCGTCGAGGCCGTCGGTCTCGCGCGTGTCGTCGTCGGCTGGGTTGGGCGCCAGGTCGACGCCGATACGGCCGACGGCTTCGGCCACGTCGGTTGCCGATGTCACCAGGCAGGTGTCCGTGGTGCGCAGCAGGTCGTGGCAGCCGACCGACATAGCGGAACTGACCGGGCCCGGTACTGCCATGACCAGGCGGCCGAGCGCGGCTGCCGTCGCGGCCGTGTTGCGCGTGCCCGACCGTCTGCCCGCCTCGACCACCACGACACCGGCCGCCAGTGCGGCGATCAAGCGGTTGCGGACGAGGAAGCGGTGCTTCGCCGGCTCCGTGCCCGGTGGGTACTCGCTGATCACCAGGCCCTGTTCGGCCACCTGGTCCAACAGCCTGGTGTGGCCGGTCGGGTAGTACTTGTCGACGCCGCAGGCCAGGACCGCGACCGTCGGGCCACGAGCCAGCAGGGCACCGCGATGGGCTGCGCCGTCGATGCCGTACGCGGCACCGGACACGATCGTGGTGCCGGCGAGGGCCAACTCGTACGCCAGTTCCGTCGCGACGGCCTCGCCGTACGGGGTGGCCGCGCGCGCACCGACGACCGCGACCGCACGGTCGGTCAGTCCGGCCAACGACGCCGTGCCCCGCACCCACAGGGCCAGCGGCGGACCTGCCCAGGGCACGCCTCGGGCCTGGGCCACGTCGAGCGGGACGAACGGCCATGCCGGCCACTGCGGGTCCTCCGGGACCAGCAGGCGGGCGCCAGCCGCCGTTGCCCGCTCCAGGTCCTGCTCGGGTCGCCAGGTGGCACGGCGGGCCGCTGTCTCCTCCAGGATGCGGGGTGGTGCGGCGCCGCTGCGAATCAGATCGGCTGCCTGGACCGCGCCGTGTTCGGTGACGAACCTGGACAGGTTCGGCGCGGGCGGCTCAGCCACGCGCAGCAGGTACGCCCTAGCCAGAAGGACATCGTTGTCGATCTTGGGGGTGGTTTGGGTGGTCATAGTGATCTCCTGTCACGGAATTCGAGGGCTGCTGCCACGTCGTCGGCTTCGGGCTGCTCGCGGCCGGCCAGGTCGCTCAGCGTCCAGGCGACTCGCAGGCATCGGTCGGCACCGCGTGCGGTGACGGCGCCGTTGGCCAGGCCCCTGTCCAGCAGCGCCGTCACGTCGTGCGGTAACGCGAACTCGCGGCGCAGGGCCGGTCCGGGGACCTCGGCGTTGGTCAGCCAGCCGTGGGCCCGCCAGCGGTCGGCGGCGCGCAGCCGGGCGGCCTGGACGCGAGCACGGACCTCATCCGTGCACTCCGGTTGCTCGGCCGCCGTCATCGCCACGATGCCGGTGCTGGGCCGCATGCGGACCCGCAGGTCGACCCGGTCCAGCAGCGGTCCGGACAGGCGGCCGAAGTAGCGCCTGCGCTCGGCGGGTGAACAGGCGCAGTCGACGTCGCGGGGTGGCGCGCACGGGCACGGGTTCGTGGCCAGGACGAGCTGGAACCGGGCCGGGTAGCGGACGATGCCGTCACGGCGGGCGTGCCGGACCTCGCCCTCCTCCACGATCGTGCGCAGCGCGTCGAGGCGTTGCACTCCAAAGTCGCAGGCCTCATCCAGAAAGAGCACCCCACGGTGTGCCTTGCTGACGGCTCCCGGTTTGGCAGTTCCTGAGCCGCCACCGACCAGCGCCGCCACGGATGTGGTGTGGTGCGGCGCGACGAACGGCGGTGCGGTGATCAGCGGGGCTTCCGGTGTGAGGGCGCCGGCCACCGAATGGACGGCCGTGACCTCCAGCGACTCGTCCAGGCTCAGTTTCGGGAGCAGGCCGGAGAGGCGTTCGGCGAGCATTGTCTTGCCGGTGCCCGGTGGGCCCATGAGCAGCAGGTGGTGACCGCCGGCCGCCGCCACCTCCAGGGCCCAGCGGGCTTCGGGTTGACCGACGACGTCGCGGAGGTCCGGCGAGGCGGGCGGGGCGATGGGTGGTGTCGTCGGTGGGGGTTCGAGGCGCCCGTCGGCGCCGCGCAGCCAGGCGAGGACGTCGGCGAGGGTGCGTCCGCCCAGGACCGTCACGCCCGTGACCAGGGACGCCTCGGCCAGGGTCTCCGCGGGGACGATCGCGGTGTGCATGTGGGCGCGGCGGGCGGCCAGCAGTGCGGGCAGGATGCCGCGGACCGGGCGGAGGCGGCCGTCGAGGGCGAGTTCGCCGAGCAGAACGGTGCCCCCGAGCCGTTCGGACGGCACGATGCCGGCGGCGGCCAGCACGCAGGACGCCAGAGCGATGTCGTAGCCGGAACCGCCTTTGGGCAGGGTAGCCGGGGACAGGGCCAGGGAGACGTGCCGGTTCGGCCACTCCTCGCCGCTGTTGCGGACGGCGGCGCGGACCCGGTCCTTCGACTCGCGGAGGGCCGGATCGGGCAGCCCGAGCAGACGAATGCCCGGCACACCAACGGAAATATCGGCCTCGATCTCGACGAGGACGCCCTCGACCCCGAAGAGCGCCACCGACCAGGTGGTCGCGAGAGGCATCAGGACCCACCTCGCAGGCGGCGGACGAGACGGCGGACCACCGAGACGAGAGCGCCGGACAGCACGGCCGACCACGTAAGGGCGGGCGGCGGGAGCGCAGGGGCGAACGAGGGCGAGGTGGCCGGCGACGTCGCGGGCGAGTTCGCGGGCGCCGGCTGCCGACGCCGGCTCCAGGTCGAGGCCGGGAGGAGATTGGCAAGCCCGAGCCGCCGACGCCGGCTCCAAGGCAAGGCCGAGAGCAGGTTCGCAGGCGTGAGCTGCCGACGCCGCCTCCAGAGCAGAGCCGGCAAGTTCGCAGGCACGGGTTGCCGACGCCGGCCCCAGGACAAGGCCGAGAGCAGGTTCGCAGGCGCGAGCCGTCGACCGCGGCTCCAAGGCAGAGCCGGCAACTTCGCAGGCACGGGTTGCCGACCCCGGCCCCAGGACAAGGCCGAGGACGGGCTCGCAGGCGCGAGCTGCCAATGCACGATCGCAGGCAGGACCACGGCCAGGTTCGCGAGCGCCGACTGCCGACCCCGGCTCCAGAGCAAGGCCGAGGGCAGGTTCGCAGGCGCGAGCTGCCGACGGAGGACCGCACGCAGGCTCGCGGGCAGGTTCGCGGGCACGGGTTGCCGACGCCGGCTCCAGGGCACGGCCGAGGACCGGCTCGCAGGCGCGAGCTGCCAATGCACGATCGCACGCAGGTCCGCGGGCAGGTTCGCGGGCGCGGACTGCCGACCCCGGCTCCACGGCAAGGGTGAGGGCACGTTCGTGGGCGCTGGCTGCTGATGCAGGGTTGCGGGGAGGTTCGTGGGCGGGGGCATCAGAAGGCGCCTCGGAGGTGGCGGAGGCGGGGGGTGGTGGCTGTCGGGGGCCAGAGGACTGTGAGGATGTCGAAGCGGACTTCGCACCATCCGACCCCGTATCTGCGCAGCCAGGCGTGGGTGGCTCGTCTGATGCGGCGCATCTTGTCCGGCGTGACGAACTCGGCCGGGTCGCCGAAGTCGTCCGTGGTGCGGGTTTTCACCTCGCACACCACCAGAGCACGGCCGTCCGTCGCGACGACGTCCAGTTCGCCTTCTCGGCAGCGCCAGTTTCGGGACAGGACGATCAGGCCGCGGTCCGTCAGGTAGTCCGCGGCCAGGTCTTCGCCTCGGCGGCCGAGGTCGTGGGCTGCCGCGCTGTCGATCACGTGGGTCATGACTCGACAGTGCCCGTGGCGACCGCCGAAGATCAGCCGCTTGCCTCAGCCTGTGGACAGCTCAGGGCACCTGTGGACAATCGCCGACACCGCAGCGAGAAATGTGGTAATCAGCCGGAGAACGGGCCGGACTCGGGGAGGCGCAGGTCGGGCTTGTCCAGTTCCTCGACGTTGATGTCCTTGAACGTGATGACCCGGACATTCTTCACGAAACGGGCTGGGCGGTACATGTCCCAGACCCACGCGTCCGACATGCGCAGTTCGAAGTACACCTCGCCCTCGGCGTTGCGCACCTGGACGTCGACCGAGTTGGCCAGGTAGAACCGGCGCTCCGTCTCCACCACGTACGCGAACTGGCTGACGATGTCGCGGTACTCCCGGTAGAGCTGCAGCTCCATCTCGGTCTCGTACTTTTCGAGATCCTCTGCGCTCATCGGATCCGCGCTCCTCCTTGTGGCACCGGCGTCGAGTCGTTCAACTCCTCATTCTGGACCACGTCGACGGGTGACACGGCGTGCGCCACCCTCCGCGGGCGGGGAATGCCGTGCTTGGCACCCGCCGTCACCACGTTCACGTACGACCAGCGATGCTCGATGCAGGGACCGTGCAGGTCAAGTGCTGCCGTGTGGTCGGGCGTGCAGTAGCCCTTGTGCTCGTCGAACCCGTACATCGGGTACTCGTCGTGCAGTTCGACCATGATGCGGTCCCGGGTCACCTTGGCCAGCACCGACGCCGCCGCGACGCACGCGACCGCCCGGTCTCCCTTGATGACCGGAATTGACGGGGCCGTCAGGCCGGCGACCCGGAAACCGTCGGACAGGACGTAACCCGGGTGCGTTGTGAGCTGCGCCACTGCCCGACGCATGCCTTCGATGTTCGCGACGTGCACGCCGAGCCCGTCGACCTCCGCCGGCGGGATCACGATCACCGCGTAGTCGACCGCCCTGGACACCACCAGGTCGTACATGCGGTCCCGGGCGCGCTCGGTCAGCAGCTTCGAATCCGTCAGGCCGTCCAGCCGCCGGGCGTCGCCGGGGCGCAGCACACACGACGCCACCACCAGGGGACCCGCACAGGCACCCCGGCCGGCCTCGTCCAGGCCGGCCACCGGCCCGAGACCTCGCCGGTCCAGCGCGCCCTGCAGCGCCCAGTTCCCGGTGTCACCACGCACGATCGCGCGTTGCGGCCATAACCCTTCCGGCCAGCGCGCCTGGGTCCGCCCGCCCACGGACTACCGCCGCCTGGGCCGCACGAGCTTGCGCCGCACCTTCTTGCCCAGCCACAGCGTCGGGAACGCGGCCAGCGTGCCGACGCCCAGTGGCGGCGACAGGACACCGTCCGGCCAGTTCGGCGCGCCCAGCGACTGCGCCAGCGTCTGCGGGTTGATCTCACCCACGCCACGCCAGCGCGACGGCGGCCAGATGATGGTCCTGGCGATGCCGATCACGTCGCTCTCCGGCACCACGCCGCGGATGCCGCCGCCGTTCTGGTAGCGCGAGTCGTACGAGTCGTTCCGGTTGTCGCCCATCACCCACAGGTCGCCCTGGGGGATCTTCACCGGCGGGAACGCCTGCTGCCTCGGCGGCTCGCCCGGCGTCCAGTAGATGTAGGGCTCCTTGAGCGGTTTCCCGTCCACGACGACCTGATTGTTCTTGTTGCAGCAGGAAATCGTCTGGCCGCCGACCGCGATGACGCGCTTCACCAGGTCGTACTCGGGCGGCGAACCGATGCCGATGGACGACCCGAACTGGCGCAGCCAGCGGATCACGACATTGTTCGACTCGGTGACGTTGAACTCGCTCTCCGCCCAGCCGGGCGGGCCCTTGAACACGATCACGTCGCCCGGCTCGGGATCGGTGAAGTCGTAGGTGAGCTTGTCCACCAAGATGCGGTCACCCGTGCAGCCGGGGCAGCCGTTGAGCGTCTGCTCCATCGAACCGGACGGGATCACGTACACCCGGGCCACGAACGTCTGGATCAGGAACGTCAGCACCAGGGCGATGCCGATCAGAATCGGCAGTTCCTTCCAGAACGAGCCCTTCTTCTTGGGCTTCGGCGCCTTCTTGCCCGCGGGTTCGCCGGGGTCCACCGGGTCCTTCGGGCCCGCGCCGTCCGCTACCGGTTCGGCTTCGGACTCCGTCGGCTCGGACTCGGGACGCTGCCCCGGAATCTCCCGCTGCGTGGGCGAATCCATGCCCTCGACATCAGCACGCTCGTCTTCCGACGCCGTCATCGCCGTCCTTCTCGTATGCCCTCCCCCCGGCCGGTGCCGAGGCCCCGGCTCAGGTTACGGGAGGGCAGGTGGGCCGGCTGTCAGGAGGCCGTCGGGGTGTCCCGCTTCTCCTTGATCTTGGCGGCCTTACCGCGAAGCTCACGCAGGTAGTACAGCTTGGCCCTGCGGACGTCACCGCGGGTGACGCGCTCGATCTCGGCGATGTTCGGCGAGTGCACCGGGAACGTGCGCTCCACACCGACACCGAAGGAGATCTTGCGGACGGTGAAGGTCTCGCGCACGCCGGAACCCTGCCGGCGGATCACGACGCCCTGGAACACCTGGGTACGCGAGCGCGAACCCTCGATGACGCGGACGTGGACCTTCAACGTGTCGCCCGGCCGGAAGTCCGGGATGTCAGAACGCAGCGACTCGGCGTCCAGAGCGTCCAGGGTGTTCATCGGTGGTCCTCATCCTTCGACGGTGTCTCGTGCTCCCGACGGTTGACCAGCACCCATGACGGGGCCCAACTGACCAACCGGGGATGGCTCGTGGCGCGCGCCGAGAACCTGCCCGGCGACAGCAACCAATTCAGTGTGCCAGACGCGGGGGGCGAACCGGAAATCGGCCCCGTCACATCTGGTCGGCCAGGCGGTCCAGAACAGCCCTGTCGTGCTTGTCCAGGGCGTCCTCCGGCAGCCTGGCCAGCAGGTCCGGCCTGCGGTGGTACGTGCGCTCCAGCGCCTGGTCCCGGCGCCAGCGGGCGATCAGCGCGTGGTTGCCCGACCGCAGCACGTCCGGCACGGCCAGGTCCCGCCACTGCTCCGGGCGCGTGTAGCTGGGGCCCTCCAGCAGGCCGTCGGAGAACGAGTCCTGCTCGGCCGACTCCGGGTTGCCCAGCACGCCGGGCAGCAGCCGGGCCACGGCCTCGACCATGACCAGCACCGCGACCTCGCCGCCGACCAGCACGTAGTCGCCGATGGACACCTCGTCCACCCGCACCCGGCGGGCCGCGTCGTCCATGACGCGCTGGTCGATGCCCTCGTACCGGCCGCACGCGAACACCAGTCGCGGCTCGGCCGCGTACTGGCGGGCCACGGCCTGGGTGAACGGCCTGCCGGCCGGCGTCGGCACGACCAGCAGGGCGTCGTCCGGGCACACCGCGTCCAGCGCCTCGCCCCAGACCTGCGGTTTCATCACCATCCCCGGGCCGCCGCCGTACGGGCTGTCGTCGACGGCGCGGTGCACGTCGTGCGTCCAGTCCCGCAGGTCGTGCACGTCGACGCTGATCAGGCCACGTTCGATCGCCTTGCCCAGCAGCGCCGACCGCAGCGGGGCGAGGTACTCGGGGAAGATCGTGACGACGTCGACGCGCACCGGGTCACTCGTCTTCGAGCAGGCCGGCCGGTGGGTCGACCACGATCCGGCCGCCCGCGACGTCCACGGTGGGCACGATCTCCCGCACGAACGGCACCAGCAGCTCGTCGCCCGCGTCGGAGTCCACCACCAGCAGGTCACCGCCTACGCCGTGCCGGACCTCGCGGACCGTGCCCACGACGGCACCGGCCACGGTGTGCACGGCGAGACCCTCCAGTTGGTGGTCGTAGAACTCGTCCGGGTCGTCGATCGGCGGCAGGTCGGCGACGTCCGCGGCCAGCGGAGCACCGCGTAGCGCGTCCGCGCCGTCGCGGTCCCGCACGCCCTCGAAGCGCACCAGCAGCCGCCCGGCGTGGGGCCGGGCGGCTGTGACGGTGAGCGTGCGGGTCACGGCGCCGTCACGGGATGTGACGAACAACACGGAGCCCACGGCGAAGCGGAGGTCGGCCGAGTCGGTGCTCACGTCGACCAGCAACTCGCCCCGGATGCCGTGCGGTTTGACGATCCGCCCGACCTTCCGCAGGTCCGACTCGGCGATCATGGTCAGCGGTCGGTGTCCACCACGTCCACGCGCACGCCGCGACCACCGATACCGGTCATCACGGTGCGCAGGGCCGTCGCGGTGCGACCGCCCCTGCCGATCACCTTGCCCAGGTCCTCCGGGTTCACGTGCACCTCAAGGGTCCGGCCGCGACGGGTGGTCAGCAGTTGGACCCGGACGTCGTCCGGGTGGTCGACGATGCCGCGCACCAGATGTTCGAGCGCGTCAGCGAGAACGCTCACGCGACCACCTCGCTAGCGCTCGGCGGCCGCATTCGCGGGCACTCTGTGTTCAATGGTTCGCTCGCAAGCTCGCTCACTGCGTGTCCGCAGCGGGTGCCGCGTCCTCGGCCTTCGCCTCAGCCGCGTCGGCCTTCTTGCCGCCACGCTTCTTGGGCGTGGTGGCCTCGACGGTCGGCTCGTCGCCCGCGGCGGCGAGTGCGGCGTTGAACAGGTCCTGCTTGCTGGGCTTGGGCTCGGCGACCTTCAGCGTGCCCTCGGTGCCCGGCAGGCCCTTGAACTTCTGCCAGTCACCGGTGATCTCCAGCAGGTGCTGCACCGGGTCGGTGGGCTGGGCGCCCACGGACAGCCAGTACTGGGCGCGCTCGGAGTCGATCTCGATGAAGCTCGGCTCCTGGCGCGGGTGGTACTTGCCGATGGTCTCGATGGCCCGGCCACCGCGACGGGTGCGGGCGTCGGACACGACGACGCGGTAGTGGGGCTGGCGGATCTTGCCGAGGCGCTGCAGCTTGATCTTGACGGCCACGGGTAGGGGTACTCCTCAAACAGTCGGTACGTGAGTTTCAGGCGCTCGTGGACCGGGTGGGTCCGGACACGAATGCCTGGAGTTCAGGTGCCGCGACTCGGTGAGAGGGACCTGCCGCAGCGGACAGCCTCCTTTTGTGCCAGATCCGCTCGTTCATCCCACGAACGGGGCGATCGGCACCCCCGCGGCCTCCAGGGCGGCCCGGACGGCCGTGGCGTGGTGGACGGCGCCCGGGGTGTCGCCGTGCAGGCACAGCGAGCGGGCGGAACTCTTCAGCACCGTGCCGTCCGCGGCGACCAGCTCACCGTGCTCGGCCAGCCGCAGGGCCCGTTCGACGACCGCCCCGGTGTCGGTGAGCAGCGCGTTCGGCTCGGTGCGCGGGACGAGCGTGCCCTCGCGCGTGTAGCCGCGGTCGGCGAACGCCTCCTGCACGACGTCCAGCCCGGCGTACTCGGCGGCGGTGAGCAGCCGGGAGCCCGGCAGGCCCAGGACCGGCAGGTCGCCGAACGCCTTCACACCGGCGACCACGGCCCTGGCCTGCTCCTGGTGGTGCACGGCCGCGTTGTAGAGGGCGCCGTGCGGTTTCACGTAGCCGACGCGGGTGCCCGCGGCGCGGGCGAAGGCGTCCAGCGCGCCGATCTGGTACAGCACGTCGGCGGTCAGTTCGGCGGGCCGCACGTCGATGAACCGGCGGCCGAAGCCGGCCAGGTCGCGGTAGGACACCTGGGCGCCGATCACCACGCCGCGCTCGGCGGCCGACCGGCACACCGCGTGCATCGTCAACGGATCACCGGCGTGGAAGCCGCACGCCACGTTCGCGCTGGTCACGACATTCAGCAGGGCGTCGTCGTCACCGAGCCGCCAGACGCCGAAGCCCTCACCGAGATCGCTGTTGAGGTCCAACACGGTCACTGCGCCATCACCCCCATCGCCACCAGCAGCATGGCCAGTGCGGGTAGGAAGTTGTTCATCTGGTGGGCGACGACACTGGCCGGCAGGCGGCCGGTGACCAGGCGGGCCAGGCCGATCGGTACGGCGATCACCAGCAGCAGCGTGGTCCGGATCGGCTCCAGGTGGCTGGCGGCGAAGATCGCGGTGCTCAATCCGAACGCCGCCCACCTGCCCCACTGCTGCCGCTGGATCGCGCCCCACAGCAGGCCGCGGAAGATGATCTCCTCGCAGATCGGGCCAATCAGCCACACGAACAGGAACATCACGATCGCCGCGGTGAGCGGCATCCGGCCGCCGTCCACGACGGTGTTGATCGCCGAACCGGCGTCGTTCGCACCGACGATCTTCGACCAGATCAGCGTGGCCACGACCGTCAGCACGACACCGGCGCCACCCAGCTTCAGGCCGACCTTCATGTCCGCCCATTTGTAGGACAGGCGCAGGTCCAGCCGTGGCCCGTTGCCGCGGACCAGCGTGACGACGAGTGCGACGCCCGCGGCGAGCATCGTGGGCACGATCGTGCCGACCATGACGTCGGCGATGGTCGCCGGCCGACCGGCCGGGTGCGGGTCGAGGATGGCGGCCAGGAACACGGCTGACGTCAGCAGCACCGCCTCCACCAGCAGGAACGCGCCGAAGCCCCAGCGGTGGGCCGGCTCGTCGTCCCACGGCTCGGTGACAGGCACGACGTCCACCTCAGCGGGTTCGGCGGTCGCGGCCTTCGGTTCGTCCGGCGGTTGCAGCGGTGTCACGGGCGCCTCCGGTCGACCGGGCTGGTGTTGGGTCTCGACGATAGGGCGACGGCGGCAATCCCACTCCGCACGTTTTCGTGTCTACCCGATCACGGCTTACTGGCAAACCACAGAACCACGGCGGGCAGGAAGTTGTTCGTGGCGTGCGCGATCATGCTGGCCCCGATGCCGCCGGTGCGCATCCTGGCCACACCGATCGCGACGCCCTGCGCGAACAGCGCGACGGTGAGCGTGGGTTCCTGGTGCAGCAACGCGAAAACCAGCGCGGTGAGGCCCAGGATCATCAGTTTGGGTAGCCGGTAGTGCTCCAGCGCGCCCCACAGCGCGCCGCGCATCAGCATCTCCTCGTTGAGCGGGGCGACGAGGACGACGTAGAGGAGCGCGACGACGAGCCAGCCGCTGCGGCCGCCGGACAGTTCACCCAGTTGCTGCGCGACACCCTGCTGCGGCGTGTGGAAGACCAGCGCCTGGAGGATCAGGTTGATGGCCAGTCCGACGGCCAGCGCGATGACGCCGCAGCTGAAACCCGTGGCCAGGTCGGTCCTGGTGAACCGGATGCCGAAGTCGCGGCGCGGGCCGTTGCCGCGCCACCAGGACAGGACGGCCGGGCCCAGACCGAGCATCAGGTTCGGCAGCAGGGCCAGGAGGACGACCGGGCCGCGCAGGTGTGACTGGATGGCGTCCGGGTGGATCGCGACGGCCGCGACGGCGCCGGTGATGATCAATGAGACGAGATAGAAACCACCGTATCCGGTGAAGAACCCGAGGAAGCCCCACGGCAGCCCGACGGGCGGGCCGGGATACGGCTGGGCGGCGAAGGTGGGGTTGCCGGGGATGGCTGTGGTCTCGACGGGCTCGACGGGCTGGGCCGCCGGCATGCCGGCGAACGGGTTCGCCGGTGCGGAAGGCGGACCGGAATTCACCGGATCGGCCGAGTCCAAAGGCGGGTCGGAGTTCTCGGCACCAGCAGACGACGCCGCCGATGGCTCAGGAGGCGGACCGGCAGCTTCCGACTCGGCCGGCGAACCGGCAGCCTCCGGGTCGGCCGGTGAGTCCGCTGGTTCCGGGTCGGGTTGGTCGTCGGCGGGCATTCAGC